>NZ_PIRQ01000004.1 GCF_003048535.1 Campylobacter concisus
GTGGTATGTGGGTGGATGGGGATGAGGGGGTTGGGGTTTGCACCATAAATAATAATATAATTTATATTACTAGAAAGTGGGAATATAAAGCATCCAGTCACTCATCTAGTTCTACAGTAAGTGAATTTAAAATTAGCGATAGTGATTTAACAGGCTATATATTAGAACCATATGGCGAAAGCACAAAACAGTCTGGTCAAGACAAAAGAATACCTACAGGAAAATATAATCTAGTATGGCATGTTTCTACAAAATATTCAAAAGACAAATACTCCAAAAATAAGCGTGGAAATTTTTTAGAAAATGGATTTCCAAAATTATATAATAATGATGTTCCTAAAAGTAGAGCCATATTAATACATGTTGGTAGCAAAGGAGAGCATTCTGAAGGATGTTTGCTGCCAGGAAGCGATGTCGTTGTTAGTGAAATAAATGGAAAAAGATACGTTACAGGTGTTTCTGGCAACATAAACAAATTCTATCAGCTTATAGAATATATCGAGAGCAATGGAATAGATAACGTAAAAGTTGTGATTGAGGAAAAATACGAAGATTATAAATAAAATAATTCTTTTATGGCTAATGGTATTTGTGTCGCCATCTCTTTTTGCAGAGCAAACCACCGAGAAGTGTTTTAATGGCTTTTTAGATAATAAAGCACATTTTGCCAAACAAGATAAATTTGACGATTTTGATTTTTCTAACATTTTAGCTGACAAGCGTATAAAATTTTTGGGTTATATCGGAGCCAATTATCAAAGACTACATATAAATTTTGATAGCATTAAAAAGATATCAAGGTCAAAATATATAGTATCTGGCAACTATAAAATAACCGAAGAAGCTCGCCCATTTAACGGCGAAATTAAAATATCTGAAATAAGAAAATATACAAATTTTAACTACGGTGTTGATGATTTTATGAAAGGCAAAATCAATGCCCAAGGCATAGCCTTGGCGACCTATTTTATAAAAGGCGAAACAGAAAAATTTCAAGCTAAAGGCTGCATGCTAACAAGATGGTACATTGACAACGATGAAAAATTGCTATACGACGATATATCAGAAGATGAGGATTTGTACGCAAATAATTTTTTTGTGGAGAGTGTAAGGTGGACAAGGTACAAATAAAGCCATGCGCATGGGGTCATTGCAGGATACCAAATAGCGGCGATCTTGACATACATGGGGGCTGGGGAATTTAGTCCGAACCCAAAATATCTTGGCAACGGCTGGAGCGACTTTAATAAAGATGAATAAAATTGCAATGAAACACTTTTTAATACTATCTCTAATTTTAGGTTTTCTAAATTTAACAGCTAGTGAAAATTTACCGCGCACAACAAGCATAGACAAAATCAAAGTAGGTAAAATTTTACCTACAAGTAATTTATCATCTAAAAAAATCAAATATTTTTTAGACGGTGAAAAAGCAAGCTTCATAAATTTATCAAGAACACAGATAATGACGCTCGATTTTTGTTGTGGTGGTAGCGGTGAGGTCCAAAGGATAAATGTCAAATTTTTTGATAAAAATTTGACTAAAGATTATATAAATTCCAGCAAAATAAAAGATTTCACTACAAATTCTGGCATAAAACTTGGCGACAAACAAGACCAAATTTTAAAGAAACTAGGTAAGCCAAACGATCTGCAAGAAGAAAATGCCACCTCTATCGTCACCTACATCACTGAGCAAAATGAGAGCAAACTCTTACAAGAATTTGATATGCCATTCTACTACGAGAAATTCATCTTTTCTAATGGAGTTTTAAAAGAGTATGAATTTGGGTTTGAGTACCCGTGATATTCCGCGGACCAGGATATCAATTCCATAGAGAAGCAAAGGATATATTACAGCCTAAAAGCGTAGAATTTCTACTCTTCGTCCAAATTTATTTCAGGTAGTTTCTCTTCGATAAAGCTCTTATCTTTTTTGGTAGCTGACGCAACCTCACTAGCTTTTTTTAAAAGCCCATCAAGCCCTTGTCTTGCCAAACGCTCATTTAGCTGCTCTGGCGTATCTTTCACGCCATCAAGATCACTAAAATCATCAAATTCTTCATCGTCTTCTTTTTGTATCTTTATCTCGTAATCAAGCTTACCATTAAGTCTAGCTAGCTCGTCGCTTATCGCAGTGCAAAAGACCTCAGTGTATCCTCTGTGAGCGCAGTTTTTGGCTAGAAATTCACTCATCACGTTTAGGTGATTTATATAGTCATCTTGCAAGATATTTGCCTGTAAAAGCTCGAATTTTAAAAAAAGCCAGTAGGTATTAAGCACGTCACTTTCGCAGTATTCGTTGATCTTATCAAGCTCATCTGCATAGTATAGCTCAAGCACTTGATCGCCGTGCACATCGTACTTGCCAGGTAAATTTAAGCTAGCGCAAAGTGTGTCAAGCTTTAGCCCTCTTACGCTTCCAAAATCGCTTATAAAATCAAGCAAATCAAGGTGAAATTTAGGCGAATACCTTGCCCTATAGTTTTCCCATTTGTTTTTGTTTAGCTCTTTATTTTCGCTCTCGTAATACGCCGCTGCATTTAGGTTATAACGCATCGCACGCACCATTAGCATAGGCAGGTCAAAGCCTCTGCCATTAAAACTAACAAGCCTTGGATTGTAGTCATTTATAAATTTTAAAAATTTAGCGATGATCTCGCGCTCGTCCCTGCCCTCCATCGTGCTAACTTTTAAAAATTTGCCGTACTCATCAGCCATTACCGCAGAGATAGCCACGACTCTATGAAACATCACAGGCAAAAACTCACTCCCACTGGCCTCTTTTTGCAGCTTCATCGCTTGCACGCTCACATCTTCATCGCTCCCATCAATGCCATAAATTTTTCTTATCAAATTTGCATCAGGTATCGTTTCGCAGTCAAAGACACAGATGTAACTTTTCGCCATTTTAGCCCTTTTTTAAGCATTTTTTTTTAAAATCATACCAAAAATTTATATCTAAAGTGATCAATGCAAAACAAAAATCAACTAAAAATAGCCATCGTCAAACTCTCCGCTCTTGGGGATATCGTGCACGCAGCTATTGTGCTTCAGTTTATCAAAAAGCACTATCCAAATGTCCATATCACGTGGCTAATTGATGCTCGTTTCGCAAGTCTTTTAAAAAATCATCCGCTTATCGACGAGCTAGTCGTTTTACCGCTTAAACAAAGCTTTAAACAAAGCTATAAGATACTAAAAACCCTTGGTAAATTTGACAAAGTGATCGATCTGCAAGGACTTTTTAAATCAGCCATCGTAGCAAAAATAATAGGCAAGCAAACTTATGGCTTTAGCAGAGAAAGTGTCAAAGAAAAGATCGCGGCTAGGCTTTATAGGCATAAATTTAAGATCGACTACAATGAAAATATCATAGTTAGAAATTTAAGCCTTGTTGGATACGCTCTAAATTTTAGCTTTGAAGCAAGTGAAATTTTAGAAAAAGTACCTTGCTTTGAAGCAAGTGAAATTTATAAAAATGAAAGTGATAAAAAACGCGTTTTGATCGCTGCCTTTGCAAGCGAAGAGAGTAAAATTTATAACAAATTTAAAGACGTAATTAGATTACTTGATGGATGTGAAATTTACCTTTGCTACGGAAGTGAGAGCGAGAAAGTAAGGGCTGAGGCGATCATCTCAGGCACCTCAGCAAAACTACTTGAAAAACTAAGCATAAAAGAGATGATAAGCTTCATTACAAGTTGTGATTTAGTAATTGGCAACGATAGTGGTCTAACGCACCTTGCTTGGGCGATGAATAGGCCTTCTATCACGCTTTTTGGCAACCGTCCAAGCCACAGAAATGCTTACATCACTGATAAAAATTTAGTTATAGATATGGGCAAGCAAATAGACGCCAGAAGTATCGATAAAAACGACTTTTGCATAAGAGAAATTTACCCTGAAACGGTTGCAAATTTTGCAAAAAGGCTGCTAAATGGATAGGCTCTATCTAGCTGGCTTTTACACATTAAAATTTCTTATATTTATATTGCCAAGCTCCCTTCAAAACCTGCTTGCTAAATTTTTAGTATTTGCATTTATGAAGCTTAAAAAAAAGAGATTTCACGTCGTGATGACAAATTTAGACCTCGCTTTTGGCGAGACAAAGAGCAAAGAAGAGAAGCTAGAGATCGCCAAAAAATGCTACTACAACTTTGCAAAATATCTTGGTATAAATTTCATTCTCAATCAAAACACGACAAAGCAAAAGATACTTGAGCAAGTTGTTTTTAAAAATGAGCACTTTTTACTTGATGCGATAAAATCTGGCAGGCCTATCATCGTTACAACGGCACATTTTGGGCAGTGGGAGATATTTGGCCTAGCTGTCGCGGCTCGCTTTGGAGCTTCTTCAGCGCTTGGCAGAAGGCTTGATAGCAGCGTCATGGATAAAATTTTAAGAGCAAATAGAGCGCAGTTTGACGTGGAGCTAATCGATAAAAATGGCGGCGCAAAAGATATCTTAAAAGCGCTAAAAGCTAGGCGAATAGTAGGAATTTTAGTAGATCAAAACACAGCGCCAAAAGATGGCATAAAGGTGCAGTTTTTTGGCAAAGACGTGCTTCACACGCCAGCTGCAAGCGTGCTAGCTCAAAAGACAAATGCCCTTATCATAAACGCATTTATCTACCAAAAAGGTGAAAATTTAAATGAAATTTGCTTTGAAGAGCCTATCGACATAAGTACGTTTGACAAAGAAGATGCTGTGCAAAAAGCGACGCAAATGCAGTGCAGCGCTTGCGAAGAGATGGTTAGAGCAAGGCCTGAGGAGTACTTTTGGTTTCACAAACGCTTTAAAAGATTTTACGAAAAAGAGTATGAATGCTAAGTGTCGTCATCTTAACTTTTAACAGCCAAAAATATCTACAAGAAGTGCTAGAAAGTACAAATTTTGCAGATGAGGTCATCGTGGTTGATAGTGGCTCACGAGACAGCACAAGGCAAATTTGTGATGGCTTTAGTAACGTGAAATTTCACGAGCAAGCTTGGCTTGGATTTGGCGCGCAAAAGCAAAAGGGCGTGGATCTAGCCAAAAACGAGTGGGTCTTTGTGCTTGATAGTGATGAGGTGATCACAAATGAGCTTAAAAATGAGATCATCAGCACACTAAAAGAGCCAAAATTTATGGCTTACAACGTAGCTAGGCTAAATTTTTTCTTTGGTAAAGCGATCAAAAATATGGGGTTCTATCCAGACTACACAGTGAGGCTTTTTAACAAAAATTTTGCCAAATTTGATGGCAGAGCCGTGCATGAAAAGGTCATTTTAAATGATGACTCACAAAAGCTTGGAGCGCTTAAAAATCACTTCTTGCATTACGCATATGAGAGCATCGAGCAGTTTATCGCTAAGCAAAATCGCTACTCAAGCATGGGCGCAAAAAAGAATTTATTTAAAGCTCTAACAAGCCCAGCGTGGACATTTTTTAAGCTTTATGTGCTAAAAGGTGGCTTTAAAGAGGGCTTTACTGGCTACATCATAGCCAGACTTTACGCTCAGTACACATTTTGGAAATATATAAAATGAAAATACTTATAATTAAATTTAGAAACATCGGTGACGTGCTTTTGACCACGCCGCTCATTGAAAATTTGCACCACTACTACCCAGATGCAACCATTGACTTTGCTCTAAATAAAGGGACTGAAGCGATGGTTGAGGGCAATCCTCATATAAACAAGATCCACATTTACGATAGACAAAGTGCAAATTCTGGCTTTTTTAAAAAGCTCGGCACAGAGCTAAAATTTATAAGGGCAATCAAAAAAGAGAAGTACGATATGGCGGTGCAAACAACCACGGGAGACCGCGGCATCATCATCTCAAAATATGCAAAGATCAAAAAAATAGTAGGCTTTCTTGGCAAAAATCAATCAATAAATAAACTTCTAAACGTCAAAGCAAAATACTATGAAAATTTTTCACATACTATCGATCATAACCTAAACGCTTTAAGAGCTTTGGGATTTGAGCCAGTTAGCAAAAAGGTGAGTGTATTTTCGGACGAGAGTGTGGAGCATCTAAATTTACCAAAATGTTTTGTTCATATGCATCTTACAAGCCGCTGGATGTTTAAATGCGCAAATGATGAGAGCATGGCAGAGCTCATTGACTACTGCGAAAATGAGCTTGGTGTAAAGATCGTGCTAACAAGTGATAATAAAGAAAATGAGCTAGAAAAGCTAGCAAGCGTGCTAAAAATTTGCAAGAGTGAGCCTATAAATTTAGGCGGTAAGCTAAATTTGAAACAAACTATCGCCCTATCAAAGCATTCAAGCCTTTTTATCGGTGTTGATACCGCCATCATGCACATTGCCGCTGCTAATGATGTGCCAGTCATAGCCTTTTTTGGTCCAAGCAATGCTTTTGAGTGGGGGCCTTGGGATAACTCACTCATGGAAAATGGCTATACAGCCCAAAATGGTATACAAAGCATGGGCAAACACACTGTTTATCAAAAAGACTGGGACTTTGTGCCTTGCGACAAAGAAGGCATAGCAAGGCATGGTGTAGAAAAAACATTGATGGATTTTAGCGACGAAATGCCAAAAATAAAAGCAAAAATAAAAGAAATTTTAGGATAGGCAGATGAATATTCTTCATACGCAGACACTTTTTAATTGGGGTGGCGAGCAAAACAAGACACTAAATGAGATGCTTTTTATGCGTGAGATGGGTCACAATGTCATACTTTTTTGCAACCCAAACTCTCAGATAGAAAGCATTGCAAAAGAAGAAGGCTTTAGTGTTATAGCACAAGAGATGAATAAGAAAAATTTTCATAAAAGCGTACCAGCACTTTGCGAAGCAATAAGCTCGAACAAGATAGATGTCTTGATCACACACGGCTCTACTGATAGCTGGGTTGGGGCAATTGCTGGGCTATTTTACAGAAGCAAAGGCGTTAAATTTTACAAGGAAAGGCATAATCTTTTTCCTATAAAAGGCTTTCTCTCAAAACTCATGCACAAAAAGCTATTTGATAAAATTTTATACATCTCAGATAGTGTCAAAGAGTATCTTCTAAGCATCGGCGTTAGCAAAGATAGGCTCTTTTTTATGCCAAGCACGGTCGATGTGAAGGCGATAGATACTACAAAAAGCACATTTAGAGATGAGTTTAATATATCTCAAGATGAGCTAGTTATCGGTACATTTACTTCGCTTTACCGCAAGAAAGGTGTCTTTGACTTTGCAAATGCAGCAAAAGAGATTTTAAAGTCAAAGGATGCGACTATTGTATTTTCTGGCAACATTAGCGACAGCACAAAAGAGCAGATCGCCTCTATGTTTGATGAAAAAGATAAGATCATCTTCACTGGCTTTAGAAATGACGCGGCAAATATCATAAAAGGCTTTGATATTTACGTCTTTGCCTCGCATTCCGAGGGACTTGGTACGGTCTTGCTTGAGGCGATGAGCTCAAAAGTACCTATCGTGGTCTATAACAACGCACCGATGAACGTGCTAGTTAAAGATAAAGAGCGTGGGCTTTGTGCTAAAAATTTAGATGAAATTTCGCTAAAAGAGTGCATTTTGGAGCTGATAAATGAGCCTGAAAAAGCCAAAATTTACTCACAAAACGCCTTTAAATTTGTGGATGAGAACTTTAGCCATAAGGCGCTAAAAGAGGCTATTAAAAATTTACTGGAGCAAAAATGAACTACCCAGTTTGCGTGCTAACGATGCACCACTGCAATAACAATGAAAACGACTTTGCTATTAAACCAGAGCTATTTAAAAAAGCGCTTCTAATGGCGCTTGATGAGGGCTATAAATTTATAAATTATGGCCAGTTTAAAGATATCGTTGCTGGTAGAGTAAAGGCTCATAAAAAGAGCATTTTACTAACTTTTGATGATGGGTATTTTGATAATTATAAATTTGCATTTTCTATCCTAAAAGAGCTAAATATCCCAGCTGTGTGCTTTTTGATAACAGATAAGATCAAGGATTTTAAAAGGAAAGATTACGACTTTGCATTTAAAAAACATAAAGAAATAGACTACGAAAAAGATGCGGAGTATTTTTTAAATTTAGACGAGATCAGGCAGATGCAAGAGAGTGGTCTTTTTGAGTTTGATAGCCATACAGCGAGCCACTTTTCTTGCAAAAGTAACGATGAAGAAAAATTAAGAGAGGAATTTTCTAGCTCACTAGCCAAGATAAAAGAGCTATTTCCTGAAAAAAAAGAATTTGGATTTTGTTTTCCCAAAGGGCACTTTAACGAGCTTTCACTAAAAGTTGTAAGAGAGTATTATGACTTTGCCTTTAGTGTGATAGATGGTGGATTTTGCGCAGGAGATGATAAATTTAAGATAAGACGTATTGATATCTCAAACAATGCAAAGAGCGAAAAAGACTACATTTTTAGGGTCAAAAAGAAGCTTTTTATCTATTCTACGCCGGTGCTAGGAAATTTATATTCAAATTTTAGAAATAGAGGATATAAATAATGCTTGAAGCATTAAACGAGGTTTGTAAAGAAATTTTAAAAGATAAAAAACAAGCCTTAATCGCTCTCACTGGGCTTCACGGTAGTGGCAAAAGCACACTTGCAAAACAAATTAGAAAAAATGGATTTAAAAACTTTAAACCTTATCAAATCGCTGTAATCGATGATGATGTAATGAGCCTAAATTTATTTATAGCTCGTCCAAAGATAAAAATCAAAAGCGATCATCAAGATGAGTTAAAGCCATTTTTTAAATTTATCATGTCATTCGTAAAAATCGTAATATACGTAAGCGCAAATCCACTCTTACGTATAAGTAAATGCGATATACTTTGTATTTTAAACGCTGATGAAGAAGCTCGAATTGCTGGAATTTATAAAAGAAATTCTAGTGACGATTTAATCAACACCCAAAAGCATATAAATAAAAAAGAGCTTGATCTAGCAGGCCTTGCATATAAAGTCAAGTTAGAATTTGACTTAAAAGTTGGAGCAAAAAATGAACAATCCCGTCTATGTAATATCATTAAAAAGAGATGAAGAGCGAAGGCAAAATTTACAAAGACAATTTAACAGATATGATGAATTTAAAATAATAGATGCGGTTGATGCTAAAAATTTTAGTGTCAATGAGTATTACAGCGCCATGATAGATTGCTTATTAAAATCTTGCAATGAAGATTATAAATTTAAAATACCGCCATTAATTGCGACACCAGGTGAGCTAGCATGCACAATGTCACACATAAAAGCTTATGAGGATTTTTTACAAGGCGACGCGGAATTTACTTTAATATTAGAGGATGATGTTATTGGAAATGACGAATTAATAAATGAGACCTTTTTGCTATGCAAAGATATAAGTAGTGATAGCATTTTGATATGCGGTGTACAAGATGGATTAAATAGTAGATTTCGTGCTTTTGGCAAAAAAATAAACGAAAATTTATATCTTATCTCACCATACTCATATGCTAGTATATATAGAACGGCTGCTTACATTCTAACAAGAAAGAGTGCAAAAGCTCTGCTTGATTTTTACAAAGATGGTCTTTACGGAGCCGATAAATGGGAGGCAATCTTAAAAAATACTGATCTAAAAATGTATTTTAGTAACATCTTTTCTCATCCAGAGGAGCTAAATAGCTCTAGCCTAGAAAACCAAAGAAAGCAAAAAGAGAAGATAAATTCTCTTTTTAAAAGATGTAATAAAAATTTCTCATACAAGGTTTCAAGATTTTATGAAAAACATATTGCTAAAAATGAGAGAATTTTTACACAGTAAAATTTATCCTAAGATTTTAGTGTTGAATATATTGAGCCTAAAAAGTCATTTTGATAGATAAATAGTGTCTTTTTTAGCCAACTTGCATCTTTTTTTACAGCTATGCGCCTTATATCATCAAGCACACCATCAGATTTATTTATCCCACGCTTTGTTGTGAAAAATACCTCATAGCCAACGCTTTTTGCCACATTTTTTAGCTCATCATTAAATTTACCTCTTGGCCAGCAAAGTAGCTTGTCATCAAAGCCAAAATTTTTATACATAAATTCTTTGCATTTTGTAAAATTTTCTTTCATTTCACAAATACCAAAATAATCATCAAAATGCGTGTAAGTATGCGAGTGAAAATCAAAGCACTCTTTCATCTTTGCTATTTCCTCGTAGTTTAAAAAGACATCTTCAGGTCTAGTTGGTGCAGCATTTTTGTATTCGTTATGATCTAACTCTATAAACTTGCCACTTTTTCTACTCGCCTGCTCTATCCAGCCAGCAACTAGAAAAATGGTCGCTTTAAGATTAAATTCCTTGATAATAGGATATGCGTAGACAAAATTATCCTTCCAGCCATCATCAAATGTGATAAAGACACTCTTTTTAGGCACACTAAGCTCACCTTTTTTATATGCTACAAACTCAGCCGAACTTAGCGATTTGTAGCCATTTTGAGCTAAAAATTTCATCTGATCTCTAAACTCATCTACGCTACTTGCAATAAACCCACTTTTTTTAAGCACATGATGATACATTAAAACTGTTACACTCATTTTGCAAGTTCCATATATAAATTTTGAGTGTTTTCTATCATTTTTTCGATACTAAAAATTTCTTTTACGTACTCTCTGCCAAACTCACCCATCTGTTTTCTTAAATTTTCATCCAAAATGAGCCTTTCAAGTACTTTTTTCAGCCCCTCTTTATCGCCATTTTGAAATAAAAATCCACTCTTTCCATCACTCACTGCCTCACCAAGACCGCCAACATCACTTCCGATAGTAGCTAACTTGCACGAAGATGCCTCAAGCAGCGCTCCACCGATAGCCTCCATCTCTGAAGGTAACACACAAATATCAAGAGAGCCCAAAAAATCGCTCACATCGGTTCTATTGCCAAGCATAAAGATATTTTTTTTATCTTTTATATACTCTTGTAAATTTTTATTTTGCGGGCCATCACCTACGATAAAAAGGGCTGATTTTTCTAAATTTAACTCGCTAAATGCATCGATTAAGAGCTTATGATTTTTAGCAGCTCTTAACACTGCAACGATGCAAATTCCAACTTCGTCGTCATTTAAGCCAAATTCTTTTTTCATATTTATCTTAAATTCTGGCGTATATTTTTGCGTATCGATGCCTGTATAAATTTTGACGACTTTTTCCTTTTTCACGCCTCTTTTTATAAGATCCTCGCATACTGAGTCGCACACGCCGACTACTTTTGTACTTAGATTATAAGGCAAAGGCGATGTTATAGGCAGCTGCAAATGCCTAGTACGAACCACACTGACGCCACAAATTTTGCCCACTATAGCGCCTATTGTGCCGTCTTTTCCTGAGTGAGTTGAGATGATTTTTATATTATTTTGCTTTACAAATTTGCAAATTTTTAAAATTTCAAAGATATTAAAAGACTTTTTGAGGTTAAACTCAACGAATTCGCAATCTATTTGCTTTTCAAAGCTTTTTGAGCTAGGATTTAGCCCATAAAAAACCTTAAATTTGCTCTTATCTAGTCCATTTATCACACGCTGAGTACGGTGTTCCTGTCCGCCAAATCCAAGAGAGCTTTCAAGCTCAAGTATATTTATCATCTTCTACTCTTTAAATTCTTTCATTTTTTTATTTGACAAAAAGCCATTTATTGTATTAAAGATTTTTAAAATTTTTGATACATTTTCGTACGATTTTACATTTTTTAGCACTTTAAGCAAAATTCTCTGCTTTAGTCTAAGCTTTGAAAAACCAGATGAGTTTATGATGCTATCAATATCTGCATAAAAAAGATCAAGTGCCTTTACATAGCTACTATTTTTAAGATTTGGTCTTGCCAAAATAGCTGGCATATAGACACTTTTGATCTTTCTAAACTCTAGATCTGACACCATTTCAAGAGCTAAATTTTTGTCTTTTAAAATTGAGATTATGTCATCATAAACAAATTTATGATCCATCACAGCTTTTAATTTTTCAAAGCCAGCAGTGTTGTTGTCTCCTATCTTATAGTAATAAAAAGCCTTATTTAGCTTTACAAGAGTTTTTGAAGCGATAATATTTCTCACTACAGTGTGAAAATCTTCAGCTTGCGTGATCCCAACTGGAAATAAATTTTCTTTTAAAATTTTAGTCCTAATCGCCTTGTTTGCCGCATTATGCAAGACTTTGTTGTGCCTTGAGGCTAAAAGCCTTTTTAGATACTCGTTTTTATCGATTACGCCATCCTCTTTTGTCTCAAAATCCTTTAAAAGGAGCTTTTTATGACCATAGACCTTACACATATCTGTTATAACTATGTCGGCATCAAATTTTTCTGCGATATCATAAACGCATGAAGCATAATCTTTTTCCACATAGTCATCAGCATCTACGCAGATAGTATATTTGCCACTAGCTAGCAATATACCGTCATTTCTGGCAGCGCTAACACCGGCATTGCTCTTTGTTTTTAATATTATTTTATCTTCATACTCTTTTAAAATTTGAGACGTGCCATCACTGCTTCCATCATCTACAACTATAATCTCAATATCATCCATGTCTTGAGATATAAGCGAATTTAAACAATCCCTAATGTGCTCTTTTTTGTTAAAAACAGGCACTACAAAGCTTATTTTCACATTAGGCACGATACTTCCTTTTAATTTTTGTTTAATTGTATATTATTTTTAGTTCAGCAATGATAAAATGTCCACTTAAAATTTAAAGGATCTGCATGAAAAACGACATTGTCTCTAAGCTCTACAATCTCTTTTTGGTTATTGTCTTATTTACACTGCCGGTAACTGAGGGTTTAAAACAAATTTCACTCACACTTTTCGTCTTGGCTGGAATTTATATTTGCGTCAAAGAAAAAAGGCAATTTAAATTTGATCTCATAAATATCTCGCTTTTTATCTTTGTTTTGGCTACTTTTATAAGTTGCCTTGTAAATGGAGTTTCTGCATCAAGAGCGCTTGATCCACTAAGGTGTATGCTATTTTTCTTTGTGGCTAGAAGTGTTGGTATAGAAAAAATAAATTTTAAATTTTTATTTTTTGCCTTATTTGCCGGTTTTATCGCTGCATTTATTCCAGCTTGTATTAAGAAATTTACATCAAGTGATCCGACTGCACTTTTTGAGCTTAAATCAATAGGGCACGTAAATCATAGTGCTATTTTTATGTTGCTAGTTTTTTGTGTAGCTTTAATATCAGCAGCTGAGCTTAAAAAGATATATGAAAAATATATAGCTATAATAGTAGCTGGGATTTGTGTATTTGGCATTATGATCGCTGGCTCAAGAGCCACCATGTATCTTTTGCCTATTATCATTTTTTCTATATTGCTTTATCAAATTTCAAAAAAGCAAACTGGACTTAGATCAGCATTTTGTATAATAATTTTATTTAGTGTCATAGCCTTTTTTTATACATATATATCAGCAAATATTACACAAGATGAAAGATTTTATAGTCAGCTAACAAAGGGCGTGACAGGATCAGAGACTAGATATCCGATCTTTGCTAGTGCATTTTATACGTGGCTTGAGAACCCATTATTTGGGATAGGTTCTGGTCAGTTTAAAATCATTGACATAACAAAGTATTTTCCAGGCAATGGCGAGATTCATGTTAGTCATTCTCACAACACCTTTTTAACATTTTTAACCGAAAAGGGTATCATTGCATTACTTTCATATTTGGTATTTCAACTATCACTATTTATAAAATTTATTAAAAATTTTAGACAAAATAGCATAGTTTTTCTTGCACTTTTAATGCTTGTTTTTCAAAACGTCATCTCTCTTGTAAATACAACGTTTCACCATGAAAATGCACTTTTAATGCTGTTATTTTGGGCACTAGCTACAAGTGCTATAGATGAAAAAATTAACCTTAAAAATTAGCTAACGCTCCGACACGCCTCAACCGTTTTAAATTTTATAAAGAAACGGTTGGGCCAAATTTCTACTTTTTCTTCATTTCCTCAAGCTCTTGTGCTAGAAATTCACCTGTATAGCTGCCAGTTTTTTTGTAGTTTTTGGCTACATCTTTTACATTACCGCACGTTATCACTTTACCACCCTTTGCACCACCTTCTGGGCCCATATCTACGATATAGTCGCAGTTTTTGATCACATCCATATTGTGCTCGATCACAAAGACTGAATTTCCAAGATCAACTAAGTGATTTAGCACCTTTACCAGCCTATCGACATCGGCAAAATGAAGCCCCGTCGTTGGCTCATCAAGGATATAAAGCGTATTTCCAGTATCGCTTCTACTAAGCTCTTTTGCTAGCTTCACACGTTGCGCCTCACCGCCACTAAGTGTGACTGCATTTTGCCCAAGTGTGATGTAGCCAAGCCCTACGTCTTGCAGCGTGGTGAGCTTTGAAGCGATCTTTGGCACAGCCTTGAAAAACTCAACCGCCTCATCTATGCTCATATTTAGCACTTCGGCGATGTTTTTGCCTTTGTATAAAATTTCTAATGTTTGAGCGTTATATCTAGCGCCATTACAAACGTCACAAACCACGTTTATATCAGGCAAAAAGTGCATCTCGATCGTGATCTCACCTTCACCTTGGCACTTCTCGCAGCGCCCACCTTTGACATTAAAGCTAAAGCGCCCTATTTTATAGCCTCTAAGCTTGGACTCTTTGGTCTGCGCAAACAAATTTCTTATCTCATCCATCACGCCAGTATAAGTCGCTGGATTTGAGCGTGGGGTGCGGCCGATCGGGCTTTGATCGAGGTATATGGCCTTGTCTAGATTCTCAAGTCCGCTTAAATTTACTCCAGCTATCTTTTTTACTTTTTTGGCCCTATTTAGCTGCTCCTGTGCCTCTGGAAGCAAGGTCTGAAGTATTAGCGAGCTCTTGCCAGATCCTGAGACGCCAGTGATACCCACAAGGTTTCTAAGTGGAAATTTCGCGGTTAAATTTGAGATATTGTTGATATTTACATTTGAAATTTCGAGCCACTTCTCAGCTTTTCTATTTTTTTGATAGTCGATCTTTTTCTCACCATTTATATATAAAGCGGTCTGGGTATCTGAGCTTAAAAGCTCTTTTGAGCTACCAGCGAAAACAACGTTACCGCCAAATTTACCAGCTCCAGGGCCGATATCTACGATATAGTCAGCCTCCTCTATCGTCTTTTTATCATGCTCGACGACGATCACGGAGTTGCCTTTAGCTTGCAAATTTCTAAGTGTTTTTATGAGTTTTAACGTATCTCGCTCGTGAAGGCCGATACTTGGCTCATCAAGCACATACATGACGCCACTGAGCCCACTTCCTATCTGGCTTGCGATCCTGATGCGCTGTGCCTCGCCACCGCTAATCGTCCTAGCATCACGTCCGAGCGACAAGTAGCCAAGTCCCACGTCATACAAAAAGAAAAGCCTTTCGTTGATCTCTTTTAAGATAGGCTTTGCGATCGCCTTGTCGTAGTCGCTAAGATAGGCAAAATTTTTCTCATTTGAGAAAAAAGCAGTGCAGTTTTCTATGCTCATATCTAAAATTTCACCAAGCCCAAGGCCAGCGACCTTAACCGCCAAACTTTGAGGCTTTAACCTGTGACCGTTACAAGCGTCACAAATTTTCTCACTCATGTATTCGTCAAAGTCTTTGTAATCCTTCAAAAGCCCATGTGAAATTTTAACAACACCATCAAACTTTCTAAGTAGCTTATTTCGCTTCCAAAAAAACTCAACTTCTTTGACATTTCCATATAAAACGAGCCTCTTTTCATCTTCGCTAAGCTCATAATATGGCTTTTTGATATCGATGTCATTTTGCTCGCAAAAAGCAAGTAAAAATTTATAGTAATAGCTCATGTTATAGCCATAAAGTAGCTTGATCGCGCCGTTTTCTATCGACTTTTCCTCATCGATAATCTTGCTCATATCTAGGCTGTATCTTATACCAAGTCCGTCACAGTGCTCGCAAGCGCCCTTTGGCGAGTTAAAGCTAAAGCTTAGTGGCTCAAGCGGCGTAAATGAAATTTTACAATCAAAACAAGCCATGTGCTCGCTGTAATGTATAAAACTCTCTTTTAAGCCCAGCTCATCAGCATTTGCGATCTCTATCTCAACCTCTCCAAAGCTCTCATTTAGCGCCTTTTCTACGTCACTTGCAAGGCGTTCGTGATTTTGTTCATCGATAGCGATCCTATCAACGATGACCTTTATCGTGTGTTTTTTCGTTTTAGCTAGCTCGATCTCCTCATCAAGCCTCACTACCACGCCATCTATTTGCGCCCTTACAAAGCCTTTTTGGCGTAAATTTTCGATCAAATCCGCCCATGTACCCTTCTTCTCACGAACTAGTGGCGCGTAGATGATCACTTTTGCGCCAAGTGGGAGCTTTGAAATTTCATTTATGATATCGCTCGCACTCATTTTCGAGATAGGTTTGCCGCATTTATGGCAGTGCTGTACGCCGACCCTTGCGTATAAAAGCCTTAGATAATCATAAATTTCTGTAATCGTACCGACAGTTGAGCGAGGGTTTTTAGAGGTGGTCTTTTGATCGATCGCAATAGCAGGCGTCAAACCCTCGATCTTATCAACATCTGGCTTACCCACACGGTCTAGAAACTGCCTAGCGTAGCTACTAAGGCTCTCCATGTATCTTCTTTGCCCCTCAGCATAGAGCGTATCAAAGGCTAGCGTGCTCTTGCCGCTTCCGCTAAGACCGGTAAAAACTACTAATTTATTTTTTGGAATTTTAAGATTTATATTTTTTAAGTTATGTTCTCTTGCGCCAGTTATTTCAATAATATTGTTCATTAAATTTATACAACCTTTTTAAAATTTTAATCTGTAAATTTAGTCTAAAAGTGATAAAAACTTTATAAAGTAGTTTTTCTAAAATTTAAGATTGTAGTTAAATTTAAGGGCCTATTTATATCATTTTCAGCTTTTTTTGATATTCTACGCCAAATTTTAATCTAAGGAGAAAAAAATGTCTGTAAAAATAACTGATATATGCATAAGCTGTGGTTCATGTATTGATGAATGTCCAGTTTCAGCTATCGTTGATGATAGCGACAACCCAACTGGAGCAGATACATACTATGTTTATTCAAATAAATGCGTTGAATGTGTAGGCTATAACGATGAGCCAGCCTGTGCATCTGCCTGTCCAACTGACGGTTGTATCGTATGGGACGCTGTGGTATCAGGACAACCTTCTCGCGATCAGATCGGTGCTGATGCACGCAATGGCTCTATTCCAGTTATTCAATAAATTTATATTTATAAATTTTAGGCTCAATTTGAGCCTATTTTATTTTTAAGCTTTATTTGATATAATTGCCAACTTCAATTTAAATAACCTAGATTTAAGGAAAAATTTATGCAAAGAACACTTTCTATTATTAAGCCTGATGCTGTTAAGAAAAATGTTGTTGGAAAAATTATAGATAGATTTGAAAGTAACGGCTTAAGAATCGCAGCTGCAAAGAAAATCCAACTTAGTAAATGTGACGCAAAAGCATTTTATGCAGTTCATAAAGATAGACCTTTCTTTAACGATCTAGTCGAATTTATGATAAGCGGGCCAGTTGTGGTTATGGTTTTAGAGGGTGACAATGCAGTTGCTAAAAACCGCGAGCTAATGGGTGCAACTAACCCAAAAGAAGCAGCTCCTGGCACTATAAGAGCTGATTTTGCTGATAGCATTGATGCAAATGCAGTTCACGGAAGTGACAGCCTAGAAAATGCTGTGAATGAAATAAATTTCTTCTTTGCTTCAAGAGAAATTTGCTAATTTTAGGTCAAGAAAATTGATTATATCTTTTCCTAAAATAGCAAACAAAGATATAAGCTTTGAGCTAGTAGGAAATGATAATTTAGTTTTTATTGGAATTTTAAAAAGAAAAGATCCTTTTTTGGTAAAATGCCAAGGCAAAATAAAAGGGAATATAAATTATGTTTGCGATCGATGTGGTGAAGCATTTATGTTGCCTATCGATCAAGATGTAGAGCTAAATTTAAGTGACGGTATTTATAAAGATAGCGAAAATGAGCTTAGCGATACGATGGAATTTTTTAATGGCAATATTGATTTAAAAGAAGTCTTTGAGAGTGAGTTAGAAGCTTTTAAAAGTGATTATTTCTATTGTGAAAAATGTAAAAATTTATAAAGGAGAGTAAAAATGGCAGTACCAAAGCGAAGAGTGAGTCATTCTCGTGCAGCAAAACGTAGAACACATTATAAAGTTACACTTCCAGTACCTGTAAAAGACAAAGATGGTTCTTGGAAAATGCCTCACCGCATAAACAAAACTACAGGTGAATATTAAAATATGATTCGCATTGCTATCGATGCTATGGGTGGTGATTTTGGTGCAGATCCTATAATATCTGGTGTTATTGATGCACTAAAAGAGACAGAATTTAAAGCTGTATTAGTTGGCGATAGCAATGTCATCAAACCACTCATTCCACAATCTTATTTAAAAAATATCGAATTTTTAGAAGCTAGCGAAGTTATCTCAATGGCAGATGGTGCAACTGATGCACTCAAGAGAAAAGATAGTACGATCTACAAAGCAATTGAACTCTTAAAAAATAAGGAAGTTGATGCTGTAGTTTCTGCTGGTCATAGTGGTGCAACTATGAGTTTAGCTACTCTAAGAATTGGTAGACTAAAAAATATTTCTCGCCCAGCAATTGCAACACTTATGCCAAATTCAAAAGAATCTGCTACTTTAGTTTTAGATGTTGGCGCAAATGTTGATTGCAGAAGTGAGCATCTGTTTCAATTTGCCATAATGGGTGAAGCCTATGCAAAAGAAATTTTAGGTAGGAAAGAGCCAAAAGTTGGTCTTTTATCAAATGGCGAAGAAGAAAGCAAAGGCAATGAAGTTAGCAAAGAAGCCTTTAAATTAGTTTCTAGGCTTGATAGCTTTGTTGGTAATGCAGAAGGCAATCAAATTTTTGATGGTAGTATCGATGTAATGGTTTGTGATGGTTTTATGGGAAATATTCTTTTAAAAACTAGCGAAGGCGTTGCAGATGCTATAGGTAAAATTATCAAAAAACAAATTAAAAAATCACCTCTTGCTATAGCTGGCTCTGTACTCATGAGAAAAGTTTTTAAGACACTTAAAAAACAGGTTAGCTATGACGAATATGGCGGTGCACCACTTCTTGGTGTAAATGGTTGTGTTATCATAAGTCACGGCAAAAGTAATTCAAAAGCTATAAAAAATGCAATTTTTCAAGCAATAAAATTTGCTAATTCAAACATAAATAAAGTTATCGAAGAAGAACTTTCGCACTTTGCAAGGTAAAATATGCCAAAAGCTTCACTGATTTCTATCGCTTCTTATATTCCAGAAAAAATTCTAACAAATTTTGACTTTGAAAAAATGGTTGAAACAAGTGATGAATGGATAGTAAAGCGAACAGGTATCGAGCAAAGGCATATTGCAACTAACGAAACAACAAGTGACCTTGGTACAAAGGCTGGTGAATTAGCCATAAAACGCTCAGGACTTGATAAATCTCAAATAGATGCGATCATCTGTGCCACAATATCTCCAGATCATCTTTGTATGCCTTCTACTGCTTGCAAAATAGCTGCAAATTTGGGTTTAAACTATGGAGTTACAGCATTTGATATAAGTGCGGCTTGTACCGGTTTTATTTATCTTTTAGAACTTGCAAATTCTCTCATTGTTAGCGGTGCCAAAAAGAATGTTTTAATCATTGGGGCCGAAAAATTAAGCTCTATTGTTGACTATACAGATAGAAGCACTTGTATATTATTTGGTGATGGAGCAGGTGCAGCTGTAATTAGTAGTAGTAATGGTAATGAGATCATCGATATCCATACAGCAAGTGACGGCAAACAAGCTGAACTTTTAATAACTCCAGGATGTGGGAGTGTATTTCCAGCTAGCGAGGAAACACTAAAAAATAGGTTAAATTTTATCCATATGAGTGGAAATGAAGTTTTTAAAATAGCAGTTCAAACACTTAGCAAAAGCGTAATAGAAATTCTGCATGCAAATAAAATGCAAAGCGAAGATATTGATTTTTTTATACCTCATCAAGCAAATATAAGAATAATAGATGCAGTAAAAAATAGATTAAATTTTAAAGATGAGCAGTGTGTCTTGACTGTTGCTAAATATGGCAATACAAGCTCTGCTTCAATTCCGATGGCTATAAATGATGCCTACGAAGACGGTCGCATCAAAAATGGTTCAGTTTTGCTTCTTGACGCATTTGGTGGCGGTTTCACATGGGGATCAGTGATTCTAAAATTTGGTGGAAAAAATTTTAGCGACTTACAATAATTACAGTAAGTAATCCTCTAAATTTTTAGTAACGCTTTTACTAATTTCTTTCAAATATTCTCATCAATAAATTTTTAAAAATTCAAATTTTTACCACTTTTAACAAAATCCATTTTCTGTTTTTACCAATAACACTAAATTTGCTAAACAAAAATTTCTAAAATATATTTAAACTAAATTTAATTTTGAATAGATATAATTTCGCAATCAATAAAATTTATTATTAAGGAGAACAAATGTTAGTAACAAAAAAAGCACCTGATTTTACAGCTGCAGCAGTTTTAGGAAACAATCAAATTGTAAATGATTTTAATCTTTATAAAAATATTGGCGAGAAAGGCGCGGTTGTATTTTTCTATCCAATGGATTTTACTTTTGTTTGCCCAAGCGAAATCATCGCATTTGATAAAAGATATGACGAGTTCAAGTCACGTGGTATCGAAGTTATCGCAGTTTCATGCGACAACCAATTCTCTCACTTCGCATGGAAAGAGACTCCAGTAAACAAAGGCGGTATTGGTAAAGTTCGCTTCCCTATCGTAGCTGATATGACAAAATCAATCGCTCGCGGATTTGACGTACTTCTAGAAGATGCTGGTGTGGCACTTCGTGGCTCATTCTTACTAGACAAAGATGGCACTGTTCGTCATGCAGTTATAAACGATCTTCCACTTGGCAGAAACATCGATGAGATGATAAGAATGGTAGATACTATGCTATTTACAAATGAGCACGGCGAAGTTTGTCCAGCTGGCTGGAACAAAGGTGATGCTGGCATGAAACCAAGCACTGAAGGTGTTGCTGACTACCTTTCACACAACGAAGGCAAACTATAATCAACAGAAATTTCTAGGTATCCTTTACCTAGAAATTTCTCCTCCAAATAAATTTAAATACTTTTTTAATATAACTTTTTATATCATAGCCTTGGCTTTAATCAACAACATTCCGGAGACTACATGGATTTTAAAGGCAGGCAAGAGCTTGTAATAAATTGCGAAGATAGCATACTTAAATTAAGAGATAAATTTATCGACGATGGTATCAAATTTTGTAGACAGCTAACATTTATCGTACCGCACGATCAGGTAAAAATTTGCCTTGAAAACATCTTTGATACACTACTTATCCAAAAGCCAAATGCTACGCAGCTACAAGATGATTTAAATAATCTAATACCAAAATCAAACGCAAGAGACGAATTAATCAATTTTCTACTTTTAAATTTGACTTTAAATTTTAGTCACTCTTGCGACAACAGTACCTTCGTAGGTTATTTCGTAAATGCCGTTTCAAGAATCAAAGAAATTTTATGTGGTGCCAAAGACCAGCAAGAAACAAATGTAAAAGACATGATTGAAACCGGAACATTTTTTTATGAAGATCCGATCAATACATTCACTCGTATGAAAAAAGCCAAGGCAAGGCCAGAGCTTTTAAATTTATATGATGGATTAAATATAAAATATGAGGCTGAAATTTTAGAAGTTAAAGAAGATAGTGTCGTTTTTCGCGTGGATATGATGCAAATTTTAGCCATGAAGCAAGACGGCAAAGGTTTTATTTTGCCAAATAGCTTTTTCTCAAAGCCATTATGTGCCGATATTGTTAATTACAATATAGTCAATAAAGGCGTCACTCTTTCAAATTTCTTACGAAATACGACGATGTACGCATATAAAAGAAAATTCCAACGTATCTTGCCAAATCGTTTTACCAAAACTATTATCAAAGGCAAGCAAGACAAGATCGAAGGTAGCCTTTATGATGTTTCTGAAGGCGGTATAAGCGTATTAAGCCCGCAAACTACAAATTTTCAAGATGGAGAAGAGCTAGAAGCGACCTTTGAAATCTTAATCGCACCAGACAAAGTAAAAAACGTAACTTTAAAGCTAAGACTTGTTACAGAACTAGCATATAAAGGCTACATCAGATACTGCATGAAACTCATTGATGATGATGATGAAACGATAAAAGATTTTACGCAAAAGCGCATAAAAGAGACGCTTGACGAGCTTCGCTCACGTATAAATTTATACGAATAAGGCAGTTAGTGAAAACAATACAAGAAAATTTAAAACTTTTTTATATCGGACTAAAAGACAAAGAGCCATTTTTTTATAAAAATAAGGATCTAAACACCCACGCAGCTATCATAGGTATGACAGGTAGCGGTAAAACAGGCCTTGGTATCACGCTTTTAGAAGAAGCCTGCATAGACAATATCCCTTCTATCATCATCGATCCAAAGGGCGACATCACAAATTTAGCCCTCACTTTTCCGCAGATGAGGCCGGAGGATTTTTTACCATACATAGATGAAGCAGAAGCGGCTAATAAAGATCAAAGCGTAGAGGAATTTGCCGCTGCTCAAGCCGAGCTTTGGAAAAACGGCATAGAGTCGAGCTTTCAAGATCTTGAGAGAGTAAAAATTCTAAAAGAGAGCGCTAGCTTTAACATCTACACACCAAAAAGCTCAGCTGGCATAGGCGTGGCGCTACTTAGTGACTTTGCCTGCCCAAATATCACTGACGAAGAAAATTTTAGCAACTATATAAATTCGCTTGCAGCCTCGGTATTATCTCTTGTGGGTATAAATTCCGAGGACATGAACTCAAAAGAACAGCTGCTCATCTCAACCATATTTGAGACTAAATTTAAAGAGCAAAAAGACGTCAGCATCGAAGAGCTAATAAATTTTATCGCAAATCCGCCTTTTAAAAAGATAGGCGTTTTTGACGTCGATACCTTCTATCCAAGCAGTGAGCGCCTAAAGCTTGCCATGAAGATAAACGCTCTCATCGCAAGCCCAAGTTTTAAAGGCTGGACTCAAGGCGTTAGACTAGAAATTTCAAAGATGCTATTTGACAAAAACGGCAAAGCAAAGTGCAATATCTTTACGATCTCGCATCTAAATGACGCTGAGAGGATGTTTTTTGTCACCCTTTTGCTAAACGAGATCATCGCGTGGATGCGCGGCACCGAGGGTACAAGCTCACTTAGAGCGATCCTATATATGGACGAAATTTTTGGATTTTTCCCACCAAACGCAAACCCACCATCAAAAACGCCTATGCTTACACTATTAAAGCAAGCTCGTGCGTTTGGCCTTGGTTGTATATTGAGCACACAAAATCCAGTAGATCTTGACTACAAAGGCCTTAGCAACATCGGCACTTGGTTTATCGGCCGCCTCCAAACAGCCCAGGACAAAGCACGCGTGATCGACGGGCTAAGCGGCATCGCAGGCTCAAGCTTAGACAAAGCTTCACTTGAAAATCTCATATCAAATTTAGCCAAAAGAAATTTCATACTTAAAAATATAAACGAAGATGGCTTAAACGTCATCTCCACGCGCTGGGCGCTTAGCTATCTAAAAGGTCCGCTTAGTCGCGAACAAATTTCAAATTTGATGAAAGAGCAAAAAGAAAATTTATCTAATACAAGGATCGATAAAAGTGAGATAAAATTTAGCATAAAGCCCATAATCTCAAATGAAATCATGCAACTTTATACTAATTCAAAAACCCTTACACCAAACCTACTTGCAAGCGCAAAGGTGAGAATTTATGATACTAAAAAAGGCATCGATAGCGTTTATGAAGTAAGCTATCTTTATGAGCTTAATGAAAATGACAAAGAGCCAAACTGGAGTGAGGCTAGCGAAGGCATGCGCGTTGATGCGAGTGAAAATGAGCCAAGCGGTGCAAGCTTTGCCGCTGTGCCAAATTTCATCTTAAAAGCTAAAAATTTTGACAATATCCAAAAAGATTTTAAAGAGTATCTGTATAGAAATTTTAAATTTAATACCTTTGAGGCATTGGGAATTTATTCAAAAAACAATGAAAAAAAGGAGCAGTTTTATATCAGGCTTCAAGATAGGTGCAATGAAATTTTAGAAGAACAAACTGCAAAACTCACAGCTAAATTTGAAAAAGAGCGAAAAAGCTTACAAGACAAGCTAAACAAGGCTCTAGCAAAGCTTGATAAAGAGCAAAAAGAGATGACTACAAGTGGGCTTGATGCTGCCATAAATATAGGCGCCAGCATACTTGGAGCGATATTTGGCAACAAGCTTTTATCTCGTCAAAATGCGGGCAAGATCGCATCAAGCGCAAGAAGCGCAAATAGAGTCTTAAAAGAGCGAAGTGATGTAAAGCTTAGTGAGCAAAGTGTAAATGATATAAATTTAGCCATTAGCGAACTTGAGGAGAAATTTGAAAAAGAAAGTGACGAGCTAAAAGAAGCGAACAATATAAAAAATATCAACATAAATGAAATACAAATTTCACCAAAGAAAAGCGATATCTATGACGAGAAAGTCGTACTTTTGTGGAGATGATTTATAAAATAATTAGTATTTTTTTACTATCATTTCTCTTTAAATTTAAAAGGTAAAATATGCAAAATTTAATACTTTATGCCGTTAGTTATTTACTTGGAAGCATTCCGTCTGGCCTTATTCTTGCAAAAATTTTTGGGCATGTTGATATAAAAAACGAAGGTAGCAAGAGCATCGGTGCGACAAATGTTTTAAGAGTTTTAAAACAAAAAGATCCAAAACTAGCCAAGAAACTAGCCATTTTAACAATAGTTTGTGACGTATTAAAAGGCGTTTTACCACTCATGGTCGCCTCTTCTATTGGTGCAAGCCAAAGCGTGCTTTGGACTATGGCGGTTTTAAGCGTGGCTGGACATTGTTTTTCTATATTTTTGGGCTTTCAAGGTGGCAAAGGCGTGGCAACTGGAGCTGGAGTGATCGCATTTTTCTTACCAGTTGAGATCATAATCGCTCTTGTCGTTTGGTTTTTGGTCGGTAAATTTTTAAAAATTAGCTCTCTTGCTTCACTTTGTGCGTTGATAGCTCTCATAGCATCAAGCTTCATCATCCATCCAGAGTTAGATGAAATTTACACACACGCTCCGATACTAATCATCGCATTTTTGGTGGTTTATAAACACATACCAAATATCGTTCGCCTGCTTTCAGGCAAGGAGAAAAAAGTCGTATGAAAAGTGAAATGACGACGATCATTAAAGATTATAAATTTGAAACGATCATCGGAATGCTTGATTTTGAGCGAGTCACTAAGCAAGAGGTGCAAATGAATCTAGAAATTTGCTCAACTAGTTTTATTGATTATGTTTTAATTATTGACTTTGTTAAAAATTTTTATAATGAAAGACGGTTCCAAAGCGTTGAAGAGTCGCTTGAAGAAACCAGCAAAGCGTTAAAAGAGAAATTTGGCTCACTCACTAGCCTTAAAATGGAAATTTTAAAAACTGAAATTTTGCCAAATGCAGTTGTTGGAGCAAAAATAAACACTATTTTTTAAAAATTTATTAAACTATCTTGAAATATTGCTTAATTTATGATACAATCGCCCATAAATTTTAGTTTAAGGAAGCAAAATGCGTATTTTAATAGTTGAAGATGAAGTGACACTAAATAAGACGATTGCTGAAGGTTTGCAAGAGTTTGGCTATCAAACTGATAGCTCTGAAAATTTTAAAGATGCCGAGTACTATATAGGCATAAGAAATTACGATCTAGTTTTGACCGATTGGATGCTTCAAGATGGTGATGGCATAGATCTTATAAACATCATCAAACACAAATCTCCACGCACTTCAGTTGTAGTTCTTTCTGCAAAAGATGACAAAGAAAGCGAAATAAAAGCACTTAGAGCTGGTGCTGATGACTATATCAAAAAACCATTTGATTTTGACATCTTAGTAGCTAGACTTGAAGCAAGACTACGCTTTGGCGGTACAAATATTATAAAAATCGATGAGCTCATCATCAATCCAGATGAGGAGAAAATCACATATTTGGGTCGTGATATTGAGCTTAAGGGTAAACCTTTTGAAGTCCTAACTCATCTTGCAAGACACTCAGATCAGATCGTATCTAAAGAGCAACTACTTGATGCTATCTGGGAAGAGCCAGAGCTTGTAACTCCAAACGTCATTGAAGTCGCTATCAACCAAATCCGCCAAAAAATGGATAAACCACTAAATATTTCAACAATTGAAACTGTTAGAAGACGCGGATATAGATTTTGTTTTCCCAAAAAAGCCTAAGGAATAGATTTATACTACAATTAGCATCTGGTGCTATGATGCTAATTGTAGTTATTTCGGTAATGCTTTATCACTATATAAGGGTTACCGTTTTTCAAAGTGTAGTTAATGAGCTAAACTATCAAGCTGAAGCTTATAAAAAAAATCCTCAAAATTTCAATCCTTTAAATTCAAAAACATTTACGATAGAAAATCCAAACAAAACTCTAGCAACGATAAAAATAGACGAGCCACAAGATAAAGAAACATATATCGTAACGCAAAAATCAAAGGATCAGAGTAAAACTTTTTTAATAACAAAACTCGATCAAAGCAGTTATTTAAGCCTAGAAAAAGATACTACTCTTCAAGCTCATATAGTAGAAGAAATTTTTATAGATATTATAATCGTAAATGTATCAGCGATACTTTTGGTGCTTTTTTATGCACTATTTTTATCAAGAATGCTTTTAATACCTATAAAAATTTTAAGTCACAAGCTTACAAATTTAGACGAAAAATTTCTTCATGAGATCGATATAAAAAGTCTACCAGATGAGTTTTTGCCACTTGGGCAGAGCATAAATAGACTAATCTCTCGAATCCAAACATTTGTCTTATACCAAAAAGAACTTTTTGTAGGCGTGGCACATGAGTTAAAAACACCGCTGGCTGTAATGAAAACAAAAAATGAAGTTACGCTTTTAAAGCCACGCGAGAGTGAAAAATATATCGAGGCTCTAAAATCAAATAATGAAGCTATAAACGGCATGAACGCGATGATAAGTTCTGTGCTTGAGATCGGCCGCCAAGAGGGAGCTCAGTTTGAAGAGCCAGTAAATACCGATGTTATAGGATTTTTAAAAAAACTTGCTAAAAACTATGAGATACTTGCAAAAAATGATGAAAAAAATATAAAACTAGATCTAAAACCAGAAATTTTGAATCTAAAAATACAAACTAGCTTACTAACCCACATTGTGCAAAATTTTGTTCAAAATGCCATTAAATTTTCACCAAAAAATAGCACCATTACGATTAGCTCTAAGCTCATAAAAAATAAATTTATCATCGAAGTAATAGATGAAGGAATAGGCATAGATGAGAGCAAAGATTTATTTGCTCCATTCAAAAGATATGGCGACAAAGGCGGTGCTGGGCTTGGGTTGTTTCTAGCTAAAGGTGCAGCGCAGGCTCTTGGTGGCGAAGTAGATATTAAAAATAGAAACGATAGAAGCGGTGCAGTCGCAAGCCTAGTTTTAAATATAAAAGGATAAAAATGGCAAAGAGAACCGCAGTAATTGACCTTGGCTCAAATTCTATGCGAATGGCGATATTTGAGAGAACGTCACGCTTAGCGTTTTTTATATTAGCTGAATATAAAACAAAGGTTCGCCTAGGTGAAGGCGGATATGGCTCAAACAATGAAATATCCGAAAGCTCGATGGAAAAAGCGCTAAAGGCTTTTAGAGAATTTTCAAATATCATAAAAAGCTACAAATGCAATAAAGTCTTATGTGTTGGTACTTCAGCGCTTAGGGACGCTCCAAACGCAAATGTTTTGATCTCTCTTTTAAGAAAAAAACTTGGCATAAATTTAAAAGTCATAGACGGCAAAGAAGAGGCTACTTTTGGTGCAATCGCGGCCAAGAATTTACTCCATAACATCGCTGAATGCGTCACTATCGATATCGGTGGCGGATCAACTGAACTTGCCAGAATAAGCAAAGGCAAAATAATAGATACGCTCTCACTTGACATTGGCACAGTTAGATTAAAAGAGCTTTTTTTTGATAAAAAAAACTTAAATAAGTTGCCAAAATTTTTAGAACAAGTTACAAAACAGATAGATGAGCGATTTAAATGCCAAAATATAATCGCTATTGGTGGCTCTCTTAGAGCGATATCATCTGCCATAATGAGCAAAAATTTATATCCACTCTCATCACTGCATGGCTTTTGCTACAAGCTTAGCGACGAGCAAGCCTATATCGAGAGCATCGCAAATATTAGCGTGCTTGAGCTAAATAAATTTCCTATTAAAAAAGACAGATACGACACCATTAGAGAGGGTGCACATATCTTTTTGGCCCTCACCAAAGCTCTGAATGCCAAAAATATTATAACAAGTGGGGTTGGCGTAAGAGAGGGAGTGTTCTTAAAAGATTTTTTACGCCCTAGCATTAAATTTCCGCAAAATTTTAATCCAAGTATCAAAAGTTTGCAAGATCGTTTTATATTATCATGTAATAAATCGGTCACAAGATATGCAAAAGATATATTTATGGTATTAAAAAAGCTTCACGGTTTAAGCGATAACTATCTTGAAGTGCTTTTAGTTGCTACAAAACTTCACAATGTCGGTCAAGAGATTGGCTTTTATGGCGATCATAAAAACTCAGCCTATATAGTCCTAAATGCCTTAAATTATGGCTTTTCGCATGAACAAAAAGCATTGATTGCAGTAGTAATTGGCACAAACGGAAAGAAAAACATCTATGAATTTGAGCGATATAAAAATTTACTTCCAAAAGCCGAGTGTATAAGATGGCTAAGTTTTATACTCTCACTAGCAAAGGCACTTGATCTAACCTGTGAAAGGCCAAATCTAAACTTCGAATTTAGTGGGCATACGCTAAAAATAGAAGGCGCAAAAGAATTCGCTATGGCAAAAGAAGAGATAAAAAAGATCACAAAACCTGAAATTTTTGCTATTTCGTTTGTATAAATTTTGAAACTAGCTTTAACGCTAAAAATTTTAGGCAAGTAAAGTTAAAAATTTACACAGACTAAGACATGCTTATTGGATGAGAATTTTAGCTAAAACTACTAAAATTCTCCGCTCATTTTATCTTTATAGTTACTTAAACTATTTTTTCGCTCTTCTAAAAATGAGCTTAGTTTTTTCTTGTTTTCTTCAAAAAATATAGCAAAATCTTGCTCATTTTGTATCTTGTCTTCACCAAAGCTATCAAGCATTACATTTGAGCTACCAACTATCACTAAATAACGCCTATTTTCATAGCTTAATAGCATTAGTTTATTCGTGCGATCAAGATATTTTTCATATATTATATTGACGTTACTATTTTGATTTTTAAGTAGCCAGTTCATTGATTTTGTATCATTTTGAGACTGATTTCTAGGTGCTTTAAATCCGCCAAAATCATTACTCTTTGAAGTAATATATCTTTTAAATACATATAAAAATACAAGAAGCGCAATAAGCACACTTAAAACTATAAAATATCTTGAGTCTATATTCAGCATAGGCTCTTCATCTATCTTTGGAGTGCTAGGGCTCTCTATTTTTGCACTAGCTTGAGGCATATTTTGTATTTGAGATTTTGCATTTTTTAGAGTTACACGAATGCGGAGCCCAAAACTATCAGTCGTCTTTGAAGCATTTACGATAATAGCATCATTTGAGCGCAAATTTAAGACAAGCGAGTTTTGCTTTGGCTCTATCTCAAGCTCTTGAATAATCTTTGAGTTTATGTCTTTACTAGCACTTTGATCGTAATTTAGCGAATTTAATATCAAAGATGTTGTGTCTTTTTCGCGCTTTTGAAAGATATTTCCTTCATAAGGTGCATCAAAGCTAAGCATAATATCGACTCTATCAGCACGTTCATAGATATTGTAAGTTAATAGGTTTGAAGCTAAAATTTGAGTTGCAAAAAGTAAGAAAAATAGTATAAATTTCATAAAAGTTCTTTTTTGAAGTACTGAATAACTGACTTTGAATCCAAAATTTCATTTATCCTGATGGCTAAATTTTTCTCATAAACCATTACTTCGCCTTTTCCAAAAATTCTATTATTTATATATAGCTCCACGCTCTCGCCAGCTGGTTTTTCGAGATCTATGACCGAGCCAGCTTCAAATTTCAAAAGCTCATTTATACTAACCGTGGTAGTTCCTAGCTCAGCTATAAAATCAACGCTTATATCCATAAGCTCATCATAGCTCTTAAAAAGCCCTAGCTGCTCTAGCGTCTCTATCGCACTCTCGTCGTTCATTGTATGTTGTAGCCTATTTGAAATGTTCTATTCTTTATTTTATATACAAATTTCTCTTTTAGTTTGATGCCAAAATTTTCAACTTCACCTAAAAATTCAGGCGTTCCAAGTTTATAAGCATTTGGCTCTTTTTCGTTTAGCAAATTTTTAGCTTTGCCAATAATCTGATTTGCTATCTCCTTACAAAGATCATCCAGATCACCACCATCAACATCTTCGTGACCAAAAAAGGCATTCATGAAAATTTTCAAAGTATCTTTTTTAAAAAATAGGTAAAAATAATACTCGCTTTTGCCCTTATAGACTGGTATGCTAGCTCCGTAAAATCCTTTACCTAGACTCTTGCCAAACTCTAAATCTAGCTCTAAAGTATCCTTGCAAAGATAGCTTGTAGCTTCATCTATAACTTTTCTCATATCTCTTCCTTAAGACTTGAAATGCATTTTCAATTATACTTTGGCTTTACTAAATTAGCTATAAATTTATTAAGCATTTTAAAAGAGTTTATCTATCTCTTTTACTAGCTTTTCACCGCTAAAATCGGCACAAAGCTTAACTATTTGCGTACCTATTATCGCTCCGTCAGCATATTTTTTTACCTCATTAACATCATCTTTGTTTTTTATACCAAAGCCTACAGCCACTGGCAGATCACTCTTTTTCTTAAGCTCTAGGACCAAATTTTTTATCCTGTCTTCATCAGCCCTTTTTGAGCCACTAACGCCTATCGCACCAAGAGCATAAATAAATCCTGAGCCAAATTTTAAAATTCCATCCGCCCTACCCCCAGAGGTGACGCTGATAAGTGGTATCAGGCTTAATTTTAGCTCCTTACATTTTAGAGCAAATTCCTCACACTCCTCGCAAGGCAGATCAGGCACGATAAAGCCGCTCACTCCTGCCTCAACCGATCTTTTTAGAAATTTATCAACGCCGTAAGCAAAGATGATATTAAAATAGACCAGAAAAACAAGTGGCTTTGTCACTTTTGTCTTGCAACTCTCAAGCATGTCAAAGACGACGTCCGTATTTACGCCATTTTGCACCGTCTCAAAGCTAGCTTGCGCGATGAGCTTACCGTCAGCCAGCGGATCAGAGTAAGGGATGCCGATCTCTACTAGATCAAGCGTGCTCTCATCTAAATTTTCTAAAAATTCCTTCGTTTTTTCTAGGCTTGGATATCCAGCCACGATGTAGCCGATGTTTGCTTTTTTGCCGCTAAATGCGCTTCTTATCTTATCCATAAATTTTTCCTTTTTCGTAGCCGATAACTGTGTTTATGTCCTTATCGCCCCTGCCTGAGACGTTTACGACTATGACGCTTTTTTTATCTAGTTTTGGGCAAAGCTTTTCTAGATATGCCAGTGCATGCGCGCTTTCGATGGCTGGGATGATGCCCTCCATTTTGCTTAAGAAATAAAGAGCGTTTATGCACTCATCGTCCGTTACGGCTTCGTATTTTACCCTTTTGATGTCGTTTAGATGGGCGTGCTCTGGGCCGATACCTGGGTAGTCTAGGCCTGCTGAGATGCTGTGAACTGGCGAGATCATGCCGTACTCATCTTGCAAGACGGTCGTTTTCATGCCGTGGATGATGCCAGTCTTGCCTTTGCTAAGAGTAGCTGCATGATAAGGCGTCTCTATACCAAGACCGCCAGCCTCGATACCTACTAAATTTACACTCTTATCGTCTAAAAATGCACTAAAAATTCCAATGGCATTACTGCCGCCACCAACACATGCGATGACGTAGTCGGCCTTTTTGCCGTAGTCTGCTAGCTGAGCTTTGGCCTCTGTACCAATGATGCTTTGAAAATCACGCACGATCTTTGGATACGGGTGAGGGCCGACGGCTGAACCGATGACGTAAAACGCACTCTCTATCTCATTTACCCACGCTTGAATAGCCGCTGTAGTCGCCTCTTTTAGCGTTTTTAGACCATCTTCTACGCTCACCACTTTTGCGCCAAGAAGCTGCATGCGAAAGGCATTTAGCTGCTGTCTAGCCACGTCCGTAGCACCCATATAGACATCACACTCTAAGCCCAAAAGTGCCGCTGCAGTCGCTGTTGCCACGCCATGCTGTCCAGCTCCAGTCTCAGCTAAAATTTTCTTTTTACCCATTTTTTTGGCAAGCAGTGCTTGAGCCAGGGCGTTATTTATCTTATGCGCGCCGGTGTGATTTAGATCCTCTCTTTTTAGGTAAATTTCATGTCCGTAGTGCTCACTCAGGCGCTTTGCAAAAAAGAGCGGACTAGGCCTGCCAACATAGTTTTTAAGCAGATCATCAAGCTCGTCTTTAAACTCTTTTGTTTTTGCGATACTGGCATAGGCGTTTTCTAGCTCATCAAGAGCAAACATCACCGTCTCAGGCACAAACTGCCCGCCAAATTTTCCAAAATATGCTTTAGTGTTCATTTTCTACCTCACCTATGATCTTTAAAATTCTCTCTATCTTTTGCGCATCTTTTATGCCGTTTTCGTCCTCGACTTTGGAGTTGATATCGACTAGATATGGCTTAAATTTCAGCGCCTCTTTTATGTTGTGCTCGCCTATGCCTCCAGCCATGCCAAATTTAAACTTAACCTCTTTTAAAATTTCCCACTCAAAGCTAGTGCCGTTTCCGCCAGCATTTTCGCCCTTGCAGTCAAAAAGCGCCATGTCAAAATGCTTAAAATCAACCTCTGGCAAGCTATCTTTCACGCTAAAAACCTGCCAAATCTCAAGCCCCATATCTTTTAAATTTGTCTCTAAATTTTCACTCACCACTCCATGCACTTGAGCCACATCAAGACCAGCAAACTGGCAAATTTCTATTATCTCGCACTCACTTTGCTCAGCAAAAACGCCAACTACTTTTTTACTCTTGTTGTGAGCAAATTTCGCTATCTGCCTAGCTAAATTTAGCTCAACCCTTCTTTTACTTTTAGCAAATATTAACCCGATAAAATCAACATCCAAAGCACAAACCGCACTCGCCTCATCTAGCGTTTTGATACCACAAATTTTAACTAGCGCCATTAGCCCCAGCCTTTATAAACTCTTCATAAAATTTATACGCCCTGCCAGAATTTATCGCCTCTAGCACCATTTTTTTAGCCTCGTCTGGATTATTTGCGCCATCAGCTGCATAAAGCGCAAACATCGCGTTAAAGACAACGATGTCAAATTTCGCCCCCTGCTCCTCGCCTTTTAGCGTGCGGATCAAGGTTTTGGCGTTTTCTTCAGGTATGTCGCCCTCGATATCGCTGTGAAGCGCTCTTTTAAAGCCAAACTGCTCTGGCGTGATGCTGTACTCAAAAATTTCGCCATTTTTTAGCTCCACAACGCTTGTTTCACTACAAAGCGTGATCTCGTCCAGTCCGTCATCGCCGCGGACGACTAGAGCGTGCTTTCTGCCAAGGATTTTAAGTGTCTGGGCGTAGAGTTTTAAGACAGGCTTATGATAGACGCCAACTAGCTGATTTGTAAGGTTTAAATTTGGATTTAAAAGCGGTCCAAGCACGTTAAAGACGGTCCTTATGCCAAGTCTTTGGCGCACTTCTCTGACCCCACCAACTAGCGGATGAAAAAATGGCGCATGAAAAAAGGCTAAATTTTTACTAGCTAAATTTTCACGCTGTTTTGCCAGTGATTTTTCACTTTTTACGCCTAAAATTTCAAGCACATCAGAGCTACCTGACTTGCTTGAAACTGCCTTGTTGCCGTGTTTTGCGACCTTTATGCCAAGGCTTGCAAGGATAAATGCCACAGTTGTTGAGATATTTATCGTCTTAAAGCCGTCGCCTCCAGTGCCGCAAAGATCGATCATAGGCGTATCGTCGCGGTAAGTTTGCGAGTATTTTAGGATATTTTTTGCAAGCGCAGCGAGGCTTTTTGGATAGAGGCTCTTTTCGCTAATTAGCACCAAAAGGGCTGAAAGCTGCACGATCTCGTATTCTTTACTAGCTATTATCTCGCAAATTTGCTCAAAGTCGCTATCATCAAGCGGTATGCTCTCTTGAAGCTTGATAAGATATGGCTTAAGAGAGCGAATTTTTGGCTCTTTAACCTCATCTTTTGCCTTGTAATTTACAAAATTTTCAACTATCTTTTTGCCGTATTGTGTAAAGTAGCTCTCAGGGTGAAACTGGATGCCAAAGATCGGCTTATCTTTTACGCTAAGTGCCATTACTACGCCATCATCGCTCACCGCATCAGCGCTTAAGCTAGCTGGGAGCTCATCGACATAGAGCGAGTGGTAGCGCATAACCTCAAAGCGCTCAGGCAACCCATCAAAAAGTGGCTCTTTATTTTTCACGTCAATAAATGAGGTTTTGCCATGAAGTGGGTCATCTAGTCTTTTTATCTTTGCACCGTAACTAAGCCCTATAGCTTGGTGTCCAAGGCAAATGCCAAGCACCGGCACGCCAAGATCGGCTTTTAGAATTTCTAAACAAACTCCGCTATCTTTTGGGTGCTTTGGTCCTGGGCTTAAAATGATCTTGTTTGGGTTTAGTTTTTTGATCTCATCAAGTGTAATCTTGTCATTTCTAACGCATCTAACCTCTTCATCTGTAAGCTCTTTTACATATTGCTCAACATTAAAAACAAAACTATCGTAATTATCTATGAGTAAAATCAACCTATATCCTTTAAATTTAGCAGCGGTTGTGCCTTGGCTAAATTTCTATAATTTTAGGCAAAATTATAACTAAAAGAAAGTTTAATTAGGCTTTTGTACGGCTTTCGTAGGCTTTTAAAAGTGAAAGCATGTCGACGTTTTCTAAATTTACACCAGTTGGCACGCCCTGGGCGATCTTGCTAAATGAAATTTCACTCATCCCTAGCTTGTCCTCGACGTAAAGCATGAGCGCGTCTGAATTTAACCCCGGCGTAAAGGCAAAAACAACCTCTTTTGAGCCATTTTGCGTGATAGCACTTCGCAGCCTCTCTATGGCGTCATCATCGATCTCGTCAAGCACGAAGTAAAGGCCGTTATAAATGCCATTTTGCTCAAAAACCAAGATATCTTTTGGGCTCTCAACCAGCAAAATGACCTCACTGTCCCTGCTCTCGTCGCTGCAAATGTCACAAATTTCATTTTCACTTAGCCCACCGCAACGCTCACAACGTTTGATAAACCTCACCGCATCTTCGATATTTTGAGCGAGCCTTAGCCCTGCAAAGCTATCTTGCATGCAGACAAAATAGGCAAACCTTGCGGCTGATTTTTTACCGACACCTGGCAGCTTGGCAAAAGACTCAGTTAGCTCGTTAAATTTTTCTAAGCCTCTTTTCATGCTCGCTTCGCCTTTGATCTAAGTAAAATTTTAAATACATGATAACCATCCTCGTAGTCGTAAGCAAGCTCAAATTTTTGCATCTGACAAATTTGCTCGATGATATAAAGTCCAAGCCCCATACCACTTCCCGCGCTCACCTTGTCACCACGCACAAAGGCTTGTTTGTAGTAATCAATAGGATGATTTAGCTTTTTGCCTAAATTTTTAACCGCTATAAATTCGCTATCGCAGATCAAAATAGCCTTTTTATCCTCTGCGTATTTTAGGGCATTGTCTATCAAATTTTTAATCGCCAAACTAAAAAGCTGAAAATCCACTCTCAATATCACGTCGTCTCTGATATCGCAGCTCACTCGCTCTTCAAATTTATCAAGCATGAGCATATCTTGCACTTGCTCTAAAATAAGCGAAAAATGGCACTCTTGATAGTTTAGTGCGTAGCTTTTAGAAAGGAGCTGTTCGACTTTACTAAATTCATTTATCAGCATCTCAAGGCGCTCGAAAACGTTTATGAGCCTCATCTTTTGGGTCTCATTTGCGACCATCTCAGAGACGATCCTGCCCTTACCAATAGGAGTCTTTAGCTCATGCATAATCGCACGCAAAAATAGCTGCCTTGAGCGGATGAGCTCTCTGATCTTGCAAACGGCGTTATCAAACTCAACCGCAACCTGTCCGATCTCATCTTGCTCGTTTTCATTTAGCCTAGCCGTCATCGCCATCTCCATATTTCCACTGGCAAATTTTCTGATATCTTTACTAAGCCTTCTAAGCGGCGAAAGACTTCTAAGAACAGAAACATAAAGTGAGATGAGAAGGGCTGAAACTATCAAAAATGCGACCCAAAGCGGATCATTTACGTGTCTTGCATCATTACTTTCAAGAAGTAGCTGGAAAGACGGATTTTTAATAAGCAAATACAAATCGCCTTTATAATTAACCGATTGCACCACTCCAAGAGGCGTGTGCTGAGTAAAAACAACGGTTCCATTTGTGGCTATTGAAGTGGCTAAATTTTTATTTCCAACATACTCTAAGTAAAAATTTTTAAAATAATGTTCTAAATCTCTTGGGGGATTTCCACGTTCATAGAGTGCGACAAGATAGTTCATCGCACTTATTTGTCTATCCTTTAGTTTTTCTAAAGCGCTTTCTTGCTGAATGTTTGCAAAAGTTACAAAGAGCAAGCACATCAGCGAGAAAGCTATGGCAAAGATAATAGTTATCTTCGTAGTTATGGAATATTTCATCCGATAAGCTTATATCCTATGCCTCTTACTGAAAATATATGTTTTGGGGCTTTTGAGCTATCACCGATTTTTGATCTAAGGCGTCCGATAATAACATCTAAGCTCTTTGAATCTTTATCTTTTAGGCTTTTACAGTTATAAACTAGCTGCTCACGTGATACTGAAAAGCTGTGTTGCTTAATGAGATAAGTTAAAATTTCATACTCAGCTGGAGTAAGCGCTAACGGCTCATTGTTAAAGTAAATTTCGTGGCGTTTATCATCGATCCTAAATGCGCTATCAACGACCTCTTCTTGTACTTCATTTGTCTTTTTGTATCTTCTTATAAGACTTGTGATACGAGCATACATCTCTTTTGGATCGTATGGTTTTGGCAAATAATCATCAGCACCAAGCTGAAGTCCAACAACCTTGTCGCTAATATCGCTTCTAGCTGAACTTATGATGATAGGAATGTCGTATTTTTGGCGAATTTCTTTACAAACCTCAAGCCCATCAATGCCCGGCAAAGTAAGATCAAGTATTAACAAATCATAGTTTTTTATCCCAGCACTAAGTCCTAAATATGGATCTTCAAAATTCGTAACTTTTATATTAAAACTATCAAGATATTCAGATAAAATTTGCGCAAATTCTGGATCGTCTTCTATCATTAAAACATTAACCATGAATTATCCTTTTTATTAAAAATAGTAGAGATTATACGGCAAAAATGTAAATTCTTTTTTAAATTTAAACTTTTTTGGGTAAAATCCCATATTTAAAATAAGCTTAATTAACAAGGAAAAATGTGGAATTTGACTATTACGAAATCCTTGAAATTTCAAGAAATGCAAGCGGAGATGAGATCAAAAAAGCCTTTAGAAGGCTTGCTTTAAAATATCATCCAGATAGAAATTCTGGCGACAAAGAGGCTGAACTAAAATTTAAACAGATAAATGAAGCTTATCAAGTTTTAAGCGACGAGCAAAAACGCTCTATCTACGACAGATACGGCAAAGAAGGCCTTGAGGGTCGATTTGGTAGCGGTGGCGGATTTAGTGCCGATTTTGATCTTTCAGATATTTTTGACTCATTTTTTGGTGGCGGTTTTGCAAGTAGTTCTAGGCAGAGAAAAAGATACTCAGAAAAATACTCAGCCGATCTTGAAATTCCTATAAATTTGGAGTTTAACGAAGCTATTTTTGGTTGTGAAAAAGAGATAAAATTTGATCAAAAAGTGCCTTGCCCAACATGCAATGCAACCGGCAGTAAAGACGGCAAAAGTAAGACTTGCCAGCACTGTGGCGGAAGTGGCAGGATAACACGTGGAAATGGCTTTATGAATATCGTCCAAGAGTGCCCATATTGCCACGGAAGCGGTGAAGTAATAAGCGAACCATGCCCTGATTGTAATGCAAAAGCTTATAAAATCCAGCAACAAACTGTAAAGATTACTATCCCTGAGGGCGTTGATAGCGGTATGAGAATGAGAGTAGCTGGCAAAGGCAATATCGGTACAAACGGCGTTCAAGGCGATCTTTATGTAAGCATAAATGTAAAAGAAGATAAGCATTTCATTCGTCATAACGACGATGTTTATCTAGAAATTCCTGTCTTTTTCACGCAAGCTATACTTGGCGAAAGCATAAAAATTCCAACGCTTCGAGGAGAAACTGAGCTAAAACTACCTGTTGGAGCAAAGGACAAGCAGCAATTTATCTTTGAAAATGAAGGTATAAAAAGCGTGAATTCGCGCAAAAAAGGTAGGCTTGTAGCGCAAATTTCTATTCAAACACCTGAAAAACTAAGCGATGAGCAAAAAGAGCTTTTAAATAAGCTTCAGGCTAGCTTTGGCATAGAATCAGGCAAATCAAATACCGATGAAAGCGTCTTTGATAAGATAAAAAGCTGGTTTAAAGGCGATGAGCCAAAAGGCAAAAAGAAAAAATAAATTTAGATTTGTGACGTTAAATTTGACGTCACAAATTCTTTCAAAATAAATTTTATATATCCTAATTTTTACAAGTAAATTTCATACAAATTTTAAAATTTCATGAGTGAGTAATTTCGGCTATAAAATTTGAGCTAAGCAAAAAGCAAAGACAAATCTTAGCAGTCAATTCTTACGAGCAAGCAAAATTTTAAAATTTGCAAGAGAGTATATAAATTTACTCAGTTGCAAGCTCCAAATAATAATCAAGCTGATCGCGTCTGATGATGCGTATAAGGTTTGTGCTACCCTCAACGCCCGTAGGGTGACCTGCTGTGACAAGATAAGTCTTATCGTGTTCGACATATCCCTCTTCATACGCCTTTTTCATGACATTTGCCAAAAGTGAGCTAAGCTTTGTTTTTTCTAGTACAAGCGCTGGCGTAACGCCCCAAGCAAGAGTAAGCATGTGCGCTGTTTGCTCATCGTGAGCGACTGCGATGATGTCGATATTTGTGCGGTTTCTAGCTAATTTTATGGCCGATTTTCCTGAGCCAGTGATTGAGATTAAAGCATCTGCCTTTATGCGAACAGCAAGAGATGCGGCACTACTTGCCACCATATCAGTCTCGTCAAAAAAGTCAAACTCATCAAATTTATTATATGGATAGATGCTTTGAGTTTGGATGATCGTTTTACTCATCGCCTCTACGACCGCGACTGGGTTTTTACCGATCGCACTCTCCTCACTTAACATAACAGCATCAGTGCCGTCTAATACAGCATTTGCCACGTCGCTAATCTCTGCTCTTGTGGCAGTCTCATGCTCTGCCATGCTTAGCATCATCTGAGTTGCTGTGATGACTGGCTTGCTTGCTGCATTTGCTTTTTTGATGATGAGCTTTTGGATAGTTGGGACCTTATAAAATGGCACTTCTATGCCAAGATCGCCGCGAGCTACCATGATACCATCACTCTTTGCAATGATGTCGTCTATATTTTCAACCGCGTCAAATTTCTCGATCTTAGATAAAACAGCAGCTCTTGAGCCAAATTCTTTTAAGATATTTTTTGCCTTTATTGCGTCATTTGCATCTTGTACGAAGCTAATGGCGACAAAATTTACGCCATGCTTTGCGCCAAATTTCATATCTTCTTTATCTTTTGGTGTGATGATCTCTATGCCAAGAGCTGTATTTGGAAAATTTACGCCTTTGTTTGAGTTTAAAATTCCATCATTTTCAATGATAGTTTTTACTATTTCTTTGCCTTCACTAACGACCTTTGCCCTTATAGAGCCGTCATAGAGATAGACATACTCGCCAACCTTTAGCATAGGCAAAATTTGAGGCTGATTTAGGCTTACTTTATAAATTCCTTTTTCCACTTTTTCACCGACGATCTCATCGGCATGGATACTAAGTTCATCACCAGCCTTTAGATAAAATGGCTCACTAAGCTTGCCAACTCTGATCTTTGGGCCGCAGATATCTTGTAAAATTCCTATTCTTTTATTTAGCCTTTTTTCGATATTTCTTATCTTGTCAATGTTTGATTTATGGTATTCGTGTGTCCCATGGCTAAAATTTAAACGAAAGACATTAACACCTGCTTTTACCATCGCTTCCATTGTCTCTTCATTATCACTTGCTGGCCCCAAAGTAGCTACGATTTTCGTCTTTTTTATCATTTTATGCCCCATAAATTTGATTTTTGCGATTATAACACATTTTAATAATGTAAATTTTTGTATAATAGTCAAAATTTTAAAGGAGAAGATATGAATAAATTTTTATTAGCGTCTCTTGGTCTAGCAGCTGTTGCTTGCGTTGCTATGGGAGATGATAAAGTTTATAAGCTAAAGCTTGCTAGCTCATGGGAGAGCACTATGCCAGTGCTTGGTGATGTACCAAAAGAGCTAAAGGATAAAGTTGAAAAGATGAGTAATGGCAGACTTGAGCTAAGGATTGATTATCCATCAAAGCATAAATCACCTTTTGCAATGCTTGATTTTGCTAAAAGCGGTCAATACGACATTACCTACACAAGTAGCTATTATTATAAAGGCAAAGATGCTAAAACTATATTTTTTACAGCAACTCCATTTATGATGAATACTGATGAGCAAACAGCTTGGTATGAATTTGGCGGTGGCAAGGAGCTTGAGGCAAAAGTTTACGATCCATACAATATCAAAATTTTTAGAGCTGGAAATACTGGCATGCAAATGGGTGGCTGGTTTAAAAAAGAGATCAAATCATTAGATGATATCAAAGGCTTAAAGATAAGAATTCCGGGCTTTGGTGGTGAAATTTACGCTAAACTTGGCGCTAACATTAACACTATCCCAACTGGTGAGCTTTACATGGCTCTTGAGATGGGAACGATTGACTCAGTCGAATGGGTTAGCCCAGCTTATGATATGGCACTTGGCTTTCATAAAGTGGCAAAATACTACTACACAGGCTGGCAAGAGCCAAACGGTGAAACTCAGTTTTTCTTTAATAAAAAATCATACGAGAAGCTTCCAGATGATCTAAAAGCGATCTTTGAAGCAGCTGCAGCTGAAGTAGCAAGAGATGCAAATACAAAAGTATTTTATTCAAATGTTGAGTACTGGGATAAAATGAAAAGCGAGTATCCAGACATCCAAGTAAAATCTTTCCCTCCAGAAGTAATTGCAGCTCTTAAAAAAGCTACTAATGAACTACTTGATGAAGAGAGTGCTAAAGATCCATTATTTAAAGAGATCGTTGAGTCTCAAAGAGCTTTCCTTAAAAAAGCAAGAGAATGGACTAAAATTTCAGACTACGCTTATATCAAAACAAACGAATAGTAAAATTTAGCAGGGATTTTCCCTGCTTTTTATATTTGCTCCAGTTACTTTCAATAAAATTTTTAATCAAAACGTTTTTATACAAGCCATAAATTTTTACAAAAATAAATGCTGGTGGCTATTATAGATAGAAAATTTCTCTCATTGAGCGCTCGATCTTTGACTCATCAAGTGTATTGTTAAAAAATAAATTTAGTGCTAGAACTGCTTGATATAAAAGCATATCGGCGCCATCTTTTACGTCAAGGCTATTTTGCTTGGCCATTTCTAAAAATGGTGTTTGCTTACCATAAATCACATCAAATGCGAATTTAGCATCTTTAAAAATGCTTTTTAAAATTTCTTTAGGTGCTGGTAGAAAATCATCCTTTAAGCCAGCAGAGGTCGAGTTAATGACTAGATCAAATTTTTGCTCTTCATAGTTATCCCAGCTAAAACATTTGTACTCATCTTTAAATTTCTCAAGTCTATCTTTGCTTCTATTTAGTATGCAAACATCAACACCTTGTTCTTTTAATGCATAAGTTATGGCATTTGCAGTACCGCCAGCTCCAAGAACAATAGCTTTTTTTACACCTTTAAAATTTTTTATTGCCTTTAGAAACCCAGGCGCATCTGTATTGTATGCATAAATTTTGTCATTTTTAAGCACAAGCGTATTTGCAGAGCCTATTTTGCGTGCTATATCCGAAGCTTCATCGGCTAAATTTAAAGCCCACTCTTTATGTGGAAGTGTTACGTTTGCACCGTTTAATTTTAAGGATTTAAATTTATTGATTAATTCGCTGCCATCTTTTAGCAGGACTCTTGTATAAAGTGCTTTTAAGCCCAGGTCTGCAATGGCTTTATTGTGCAGCCTCGGAGATACCGAGTGAGCTATTGGATCTCCAAAGACTGCGAATGTTTTCATTTTGCTCTAAAGATAAAAGCGTCTTTATTGATATCTTTTCTAATATCACCTACTGCTTTTTGAAGTGTTTTTTCATCAAATGGACCAACTAAAATTTTAGTCAGTTCACCAACTTTTATAGTTTTGTAGCTATATCCCTTAGCAGCGATCTTTTTCATATATTCAGCATTTGGATTAAATTTACTAGTCACAAATACTTGAACATAAGAGCCTTTTGTGGCAGGTTCACTTTTAGCTACCTCAGCTTTTTTGTCTGCTTTATCTATTTTGGTTTCAGCCTTTTTTTCAATCTTTTTATCTACTTTATTTTCAGTCTTAGCTGGTTTTGCCTCACTCTTTTTATCAGTAGCTGCTACTTTTTCGACTTTTTTAACTGGAGCATCTACCTTTGCCTCAGCTTTTTTAGCTGGTATTTCAGCTGGCTTTTCAATAGGCTTAACTATCTCTTTTGACTCTTCAGTTTTAGAAATAGGCTTATTGTTTTCTTTATCCTTTAGCTTTTTGATCATATCTTCAAATTCGTCTTGTTGCTTATTTTCAGGCACGATCGGTACTTGCTCAAAGAGCTGTGTATCGCCTTTTTTATTGTCTGAATTTGTATCAGCTATCGGAGCTTGTCTATCTACTGGCTGCTCAGCTGGTACTGGAGGAAGCACTAGTCTTGAATCAGCTTCATTTTGAGCTTGTGAAGGATCGCTTGAATTTACTAGCTTCATAGCCACTACAATAATCAAAAAAAGTATAATAAGAGCTGCTATAAATATCAGAAGTTTTTTTAGTTTCAATCCTCTTGCGTCATCATCTCTTTCTAAAAGAATATCTTTTAACTCATCATTTTCCACTTTTTATCCTTAATTACATATATTTTGACCAACTTGCCCCACGCTCTTTTTGATAGAGTTTATAAGGTAAAGTTAGTATATTAAATTCTTTTGGCATATCGATATTTGGAAACATCCTCCACTCTTTAGGCAACTTCTGTGAAAGCTTTGCGTTGAGCACGTTTGCCAGCTGACAAGCCTCATTTAGCGTAGTGTGACCTTTATGCACATAAAGATGCAGATGGCCTGGTGTCTTACTCTCGTAGGCTGTAAAATTTATAAATCCTTCTTCTCTTAGAAGAAGCTGTGCTTTATGCCAAAATCTATCTGGGGTTCTGCCGTTATAGTCAAAGACTATATTTTCAACTTTATCATTTGCATTTATTAAAGAGTGTGCGATAACAGCTTTGCCCTCTTCATGCTCTTTCATAATATTATAGGTCAGTGGCTCATTTATCTTTTCAAATTTATCAAAGAAAATTTTGCCTCTGTATTCTATTTTATTAACGATCGTATCACGCTTGATATAGTAGTGAGTTGTAATAATCTTTATAAGTGCCGTATCAATACTTTGCATCAAAATGTCGCTTTATCATAGATTATAAATTTATGAGCAAGTTCAACTAGCTCAGCTTTTGTCTTCTCTTGCAAAGATGTGTTGTTTATGTCGCTTAGCACGTCAGCTATTTTGTTTGCTATTAGCTCAAACTCAGCCTCTTTCATACCACGAGCCGTAAGCGCAGGACTACCCACACGTATACCACTTGTGATAAATGGACTTCTTGTCTCGCCAGGGACTGTGTTTTTATTTACAGTTATGCCAGCATTTCCTAGAGCGATGTCTGCGTCTTTTCCGCTAAATTCGCGGTTTAAAAAGCTCATTAAGATTAGGTGATTATCAGTGCCGCCACTTACTAGTTCAAAGCCTCTACTTATTAGCACCTCGCCAAGTTTTTTAGCATTTGCTTTCACTTGTTTAGCATAAATTTTCCACTCAGGACTAAGGTTGTGCTTAAAACCAACTGCTTTTGCTGCGATAACATGAACTAGTGGTCCGCCCTGGATGCCTGGAAAAATAGAGGCATTTATCTTCTTAGCATACTCTTCGTTATTTGTCATTATTATGCCGCCTCTTGGGCCTCTTAATGTTTTATGCGTAGTTGAGCTTACGACGTCGCAGTGTGGGAAAGGATTTTGATGTTCACCAGCTACGACTAGGCCAGCGATGTGAGCAACGTCTGCAAAGAGTATCGCGCCAACAGCGTCAGCTATCTCTCTAAATTTCTTAAACTCGATCTCTCTTGTGTATGCGCTTGCGCCACAAACGATCATTTTTGGTTTTACTATCTTTGCGATATCCATAACTCTATCGTAGTTTATGCGACCATCAAGCTCGACGCCGTAGAAAAAGCTCTCATACATCTTGCCAGAGCTGCTTACCTTTGCGCCGTGAGTTAAGTGTCCGCCGTGGCTTAGATCCATGCCTAAAATTTTATCGCCTGGATTAAGCAAAGCACCATAAACGCCTTGGTTTGCCTGAGAGCCTGAGTTTGGTTGAACGTTTGCAAATTCACATCCAAAGAGCTCTTTACATCTATCGATCGCGATTTGCTCGATCTCATCGACAAATTCACAACCACCATAGTATCTCTTACCAGGGTAGCCCTCAGCATATTTGTTTGTTAGGATTGAGCCCATCACCTCCATAACATCTGGATATGTGAAATTTTCGCTAGCGATCATCTCAAGGTGATCACATTGGCGTTTTAACTCTAAATTTACTAGGTCGTAAATATCTTTATCGTAGCTTTGCAAACTCATTTTTCATTCTCCTTTGTCTCAGTTTTTAGTGGTCTCATCGCTGGGAAGAGAACAACGTCGCGTATTGATTTTTTATCTGTTAAAAGCATCACAAGTCTATCTATGCCTATGCCTTCTCCTGCAACTGGTGGCATGCCGTATCCTAGGGCCTTTACATAGTCCTCGTCCATCTCGTGTGCCTCGTCATCGCCTGCGTTTTTAGCATCGATTTGCGCTTTAAAGCGGTTGTATTGATCGACTGGATCGTTTAGCTCATTAAAGCCATTTGCTAGCTCACGACCAGCGATAAATAGCTCAAATCTCTCAGCCACATCAGGATTTGCGTCACTTCTTCTTGAAAGTGGACTGATCGAAATCGGATAATCAATAACAAAAGTTGGGTGTATAAGCTTGCTCTCTACATAGTTATCAAATAGCTCAGCCTGCAAGTGACCAAGATCAAGCTTCTCATTTGCTTCAAGGCCATCAGCTCTTAGTTTTGCTAAAATTTTATCTTTGTCGTTTATGATATTCTCATCTAGTCCACCGATCTCAACGAGAGCTTTTTTGTAGCTTATTCGCTTAAATGGCTTACTAAAATCAATCTCCATGCCGTCAAAATTTACAACTTTTTCCATATCTAGCTTGTCCAAAATGACATTAAAAAGATCCTCTGTAATGCCCATCAGATCATGATAGTTATGATATGCCCAGTAAAACTCTATACTTGTAAACTCGGGATTATGAGTAAGATCCATACCTTCGTTTCTAAAATTTCTATTCATCTCATAAACAGCCTCAAAGCCACCTACTATAAGGCGTTTGAGGTATAGCTCAGGTGCGATCCTTAGATATCTCTCAACTCCAAGAGCATTGTGAAAAGTGATAAATGGCTTAGCATTTGCGCCACCTGCTATTGGGTGCAGCATCGGTGTTTCAACTTCTAAAAAGCCCTTTTCTTCAAAAAATCTTCTAATCGTACTAATAATCACTGAGCGTCTTTTAAAATCTGCTCTAACTTCAGGGTTCATTATCATGTCGAGATATCTTTGGCGATATCTTGTCTCAACATCAACTAGACCATGGTACTTCTCAGGAAGTGGACTTATCGACTTTGAAGCAAGGCTAAGCTCGCTTACATGCATAGAAAATTCGCCAGTTTTTGTTATAAATGCATAACCTCTGACATAGACGATATCGCCTATCTCTACGTATTTTTTAACGATTTTAAACCATTCTGGATCAAGTGTTTTATTACTAAAGTAAATTTGTAAATTTCCATCTTCATCTTCGATATTTGCAAAGACGGCTTTTCCAGCATCACGAATAAGTTTTATTCTACCTGCAAGACCTACTAGCTGGCCTTCGGCCTTTTTCTCTTCTGTATCATTAATATAGTTAAATTTTAGTCTAAATTTAGAGATATTCATATCTCTTCTAAGAAAATGCGGATATGGATTAATACCTAAATTTCTTAGTTCGTCTATGCTTTGTAGTCGTTGAATCTCATGTTGGTTGTCAAATATCACCTTACTTTCCCTTTATATTATTTTTTGAGCATTTTTCACAAATTCCATAAAGCTGCATCATATGGCCAGTTAGTTTAAAACCATGATCTTTTGCGATACTGATTTGTCTTTTTTCTATCATTGGATCTTCAAATTCTATGATAAGGCCGCACTTTCTGCATATCATATGGTCGTGATGTGGCTTTGTGGCAAGCTCAAATTTTTTGCCTTGTGAACCAAAGCTGATTGATGTCACCATTTCTGATTCTTCAAGTAGATTTAGTGTTCTATAAACAGTTGCGATACCAATATTTAGCTCAGGGTGCGTTTCTTTTATAAAAAGATAAAGTCTTTCTGGAGTAAAGTGTTCACCATTGTTGTATAGCGTTTTTAGTAAAATTTCACGCTGTTTCGTGTATTTTAAACCATTGTCGCGAAGCACTCTTTTGAATTTCTCAAGCAACGCATCATATTCTAAATTTTCTATCATCTTATTCCCCTTTTGTGATATTAGAGTCGGTATTTACACTAGCATTTGCATCCATTGAGATAAATGCATCAGTTTTATTTGTATCCATTGGTCTTGCCACTATCTCATCTAACTCACTTTTGATATTTTTAACATCAAGATTTGTTATCCATTTGCCAGTTTCTATCAAAACCGGATAAACTTTACTGTTCGCAAAATAAGGAGCAATTATATTATTTAGCGAAGTACCAGATATTGCAGCAACTACTGCCGAAAATGTTAAGAAAATTTTTCCACTTCCCATAACAAATCCACCAAGTCTATCCAAAAAACCAAGCCCACTTACTGAAACTATTTTTGATAAAAATTTACCAACTAGCAAGCAAACTATCCAAAAAACTAGCCAAAGAGAGATAAATGCAACAAACTGTAAAAATGAAGGATTTTCAAATTTATATATATTTTTAGTTATAAACTCACCAGATAGATCTGAAAATCTGCTAGCTATAATTAAGCCGCCGATAAGTCCGATAAGTCCGAAAGCTTCTTTGATAAGTCCATTTAATATGCCTTTTATGCCAAGCATCAAGACAAGAGCAATAATAATAATATCAAACCACGTTACTAAATCCATTATATAGTTCCTATTAAATTTTGAAGTTCTTGCTGACTAGTTGAATAAGCTAGCGCATTTTCTTTTGTAATCTTACCCTCTTTTAGTACTTTCATCAAAGCCTGAGTTTGCGTACTCATACCAGTTTGTTGTTGATTTAGCTGCATCTGAGAGTAAATTTGATGTATTTTGTTTTCACGTATCAAGTTTGAGATAGCCATATTGTTTATTAAAATTTCATGCACCGCGCACCTTCCACCGCCTATCTTTGGGATTAGACTTTGTGAAACGACAGCGGTTAGCGAAACACTAAGCATATTTCTTACTTGTAATTGCTCACTTCCATCGAAACTATCAACGATCCTATTTATAGTTTGAATGGCTGAATTTGTGTGAAGCGTACCAAAGACTAAGTGTCCAGTCTCAGCCGCCGTAATAGCCGTTGAAATCGTCTCTCTATCTCTCATCTCGCCCACAAGTATGATATCTGGGTCTTCACGAACCGCAGATTTTAAGGCCCTTGAGTAAGAAGTTGCGTCAGTGCCGATATTTCTATGAGAAAATAGAGCTTTTTTATTATTATGCACAAACTCGACTGGATCCTCAATTGTAATAATATGCTTTCTATAATTTAAATTTATCTCATTAAGCATGGCTGCAAGAGTTGTTGATTTACCACTTCCTGTCGGTCCAGTAACCAAAATAAGACCTTTTTCACGCTTAATAATATGCTTAAAAATTTGTGGGGCATTTAACTCATAAAGAGATGGGATATTGATTGGGATTATACGAAAAGCGGCAGCTAAATCGCCATTCATGGTATAGTAATAGTTGCCACGAAAGCGGCCAATATCTGGAAGCTCAATCGCAAAGTCAAGCTCTTTATTATTCTCAAGTTCACTTTTTTGTTCATCAGTAATCAAAGCAAAACATAAATTCTCTATATCCTTGCCACTTAATATGCCAAAATTAATGGGCTTTAAAGCACCGTCTACTCTTATTTGCGGCTCGGATCTTGAAACAAGGTGAAGATCGCTTGCCTTATCACTCACAACAGTTTTTAAAAGTGTTTTTATATCGCCAGCAAGATTATTAAGGTTATTATCTTCTGGTATTTTTATACTTAAATTCTTTGCCTGAAGCTGTTCAATTAGATCCATATTTTTACCATTATTCTATTATTTTTGGTACAGCAAAAAAATGCCCTTCACGTGAAGGAGCGTACTTTAAGATCGTATCAATCACATCACTTGGCCTTGGCTCATCTTCTCTTAAAGGTGTGCCACCTTTTATAGAGCTAACTACAGCTTCATCGCTGCTTAGATCAAGTTCATTTAAAATATCAACAAAAGATACAATCTCGCTTAGTTGTTTTTTTACTTCTTCTCTTTTTTCATCACTGATTTGTAAGGCAGAAAGTTTTTCTAGTTTATTTAAAAGAATATCATCTATTTGCATTATATAAATAACCTTATTAATTAATTTTGAGCCATTATATCACATTCAAGCTTTAATTTTGGGATAGTTTTAATTTAATTATGTTAAAATCTGCGAATTAAAATTTTTTAAAAACAAAGGAAAAGCGTTGGCTATAAAAGAAGATCTAACACAGATAAAACAAGAGATTGGTGCTCAAGAACAGTTTTTAGAAAGCATGATCAAAGGTGAGCGTTTCTTTAGAAAGTATAAAAAATTTATGATAATTGCCATTATTGTTGCCGTCATTGCAATTATTGGATTTTATTCGAACAAAATAATAAATGATAATAGAATTGAAGATGCAAATTTGGCTTACTCAAAGCTCATTTTAAATCCAAACGATGCAAATGCCTTAAGCATTTTAAAAGAAAAAGAACCAAATTTATATGCACTTTTTTCACTTCAGCAAAAGCTTGATAAAAATGAGACAAATGGCATTAGTGAACTTGCAAATTTAAAAGTAAATCCTATAGTAAAAGATATCATTCTTTCACAAAATGGTAATGCAAACACTCAGATTTTAAGCGAATATAGCACACTTTTAAAAGGTTTTGAGCTTTTAAAACAAAACAAAATCAAAGAAGCAAATGATGAGTTTAATAAAATTTCACTCGACTCTCAACTTCAAACTTTAGTTAAAAATTTAAAACACTATCAGGGAATAAAATAATGAAAAAAATTACTCTTTTCTTGGCTTTTGCCTTGGCCTTAGTTTTAAGTGGATGTGGCACAAAAAGACAATATTTCGAGCCAGCTCAAACCTCTGGCAAAATTTCTTTGTCAAAAGATATGCCATCTTATATCAAATCAGCAAATGCAAATGGTGCCACTCTTGATAACGGCAATATTATCACCAAAAACGGCCTAAATACAAACATTAAGTTGCCTGAAAATTTTAATTTCTTAAATGAAAACAACGGCTTTATCATTTCAGCTAGTATAAATGGCGATCTAAATGTGACAGATCCTAGCGGACACAGCGTTTATAGTAATAAATTTCCAACAGCAATCGTTGCTGCTTCTCTTGACCAAAACCTATTAGCAGCTATTAGCGCGGCAAACCACATCTATCTAATAGACATAAATACCGCAACAACAATAATGGAATATAGCTCGTCTAATATAGCAGCAGTTGATTCAAGGATCGTAGCGCCATTTTTTATGAGCTCGCTTATCGTTTATCCGGCATTAGATGGCAAAATTTATATAGTACAAAAAGAGACTGGTAGAATTTTACGTGACGTGGTCGTAAGTTCTGAAAATTTCTTTAATAACATCATATTCTTAGGCGTTGAGGGCGATAATCTAATTGCAGCAACAGCGAAAAAACTAATCGTCATTAACCCAAGTCAAACGGTTTATTATGACGGCGAGATCAAAGATGTACTAGTTAATAACGATGAAATTTATATCTTTAAAAAAGATGGTACGATCGTAAGAACAAATCTTATGTTAAAAGAGCAAAATAAAGTAAATTTCAAATTTGCCATCTTCTCAGCAGCTACTATTATCAATAATAAGCTTTACGTAATCGAAAAAACAGGCTACGTTATAAAAACAAATTTAGACCTCAGTGGAGCTGAAATTTATGAATTTAGCGATGAGATAAAAGATAAAAGCTTTATGGGCAATGGTGCCTTTTATTATGATAATGAACTTGTTAATTTAGGGCAATGAACCAAAAAATTTGGGAGCTTTTTGAAGCCAAAAAAATCCTTTTAAAAGATATCAAAGCACTTAATACAAGTGAATTTAGCACAAAAAAGACGCTTGATATCTTTTGGGGAGTGGACAATAAGAGCTTTTACAATCTTGTCTTTTTAAGAACAGCAAAAAGTAGATTACTACGCAAAGAGGCTTTGGAGCTTGAAGAAATTTCTAAAAAAATAGAGATAAAATTCCAAACAAGCCTAAGAAAAAAAACTATATTTTATAGCTCAGAAATTTGCTCTAAGGCCTTAAAAGAGCTACAAGACAATAATTGGCGATGTTATGATTTTGTGTAATATAGGCAATACAAATGCTACATTTTTAGAAGATGGCAAAATCTCACGTATGAAAATTTCTGAGTTTAAAAGCTATAAGCCAGAAAAAAAAGTATATTTTATATCCGTAAATGATGAAATTTTAAATCTTTTAAAAGATGATAAAATGTTTGTAAATTTAGAACCATTTTTTACTATTGATACGATATATCAAGGTCTAGGAGTAGATAGAATCGCAGCATGTTACTCTATAAATAATGGCGTAATCGTTGATGCTGGAAGTGCCATAACGGTTGACATTATGGCAAATTCTATTCACCTTGGAGGATATATCTTGCCAGGCATCTCAAGTATGCTAAATGCCTATAAAAGCATCTCGCCACGACTTGATATCACTATAAATTCGCAAATTGACATAGATGCCCTACCACAAAAAACAGCCGATGCTGTGAGTTATGGCATTATTAAACCAATAATAACTCTACTAGATAAACTAGCCGGTGACAAAAAAGTATATTTTACTGGTGGAGATGGCGACTTTTTATCAAAATTTTTTAAAAATGCTATTTGCGACAAGATGCTAGTTTTTCGTGCCATGCAAAAGCTAATAACTGAAAAGAAAGATATGATAATATGATAACAGTAGCACTACCAAAGGGAAGAATAGCCGAGGCAACACTAGAAATTTTTAGAAAAATTTTTGGTTCAAGTTTTTTATTTGAAGATAGAAAGTTAATCCTTGAAGAAGGAAATTTTAGATTTTTAATGGTTCGCAACCAAGATATCCCAACTTATGTCACAGAAGGTGCAGCTGATATTGGTGTGGTGGGACTTGACGTACTTGAAGAGCACAAGCCAAATGTTGTAAGGTTGCTAGATTTGAAAATCGGACAGTGTAAAGTTTGTATTGGCATAAAAAATGACTCTGAATTAGATCTAAGCCAGCCAGAGCTAAAAATAGCTACAAAAATGCCAAATATAACAAGAAATTATTTTACGAAACAAGCCGTAGCTGTAAAGATCATCAAGCTTTATGGCTCGATCGAACTTGCACCACTAGTTGGCTTAAGCGATGCGATAGTTGATGTCGTTGAGACTGGCTCGACTATGAAACAAAATGGACTAAAGATCGCTGGTGATATCATGCAAAGCTCAGCTTATCTAATAGCAAATAAAAATAGTTTTATCATTAAAAAAGATGAGATTTTAGAACTTTACAAAAAAATCAAAGAAGAAATTTAAAGTCCTTCTTTCTTATCATAAAGTACAAAATTTCTCTAATTATAAAGTCCGACTATTCGCTTATAAATTCTTTTGGAATAACGTAGTAGTAGCTATTGGCGCATCTTAGTACTTAGCAACACAAATTTAATCACGAGAGATTATTATTTAATCGAATTTTAGTCTATTGTTAATTTATCTTAATAGAATTAGTACTGACATACCAAAGAGCGATCTAAATATTACAAAGATAGTAGTTTCTGACGAGCTAAGAGCTAAGCATAAGCTAAAGCCTCATTACGAATATCTAAGCTTTGATTGCATTGATTGCCATCAAAATCAAGGCGATAATCCTAGCAAATTGACGATGGCTGCACTAGCTGCCATACAAATATGATAGGTAGCAATAAAATATCAGCACAAGCTCAAAAGATGCACGCCCACTATAAAAACTTCTTGGCAGTGGTAAAGAGCTAAAATGTGTAAGCTACCACTATGATGCAGGATATAGCGCTGGCTTTAGAATTTACCTTGAATATTGGAAGCCAACATATAAAAATTATGAGAAGAAGATGCTAGAGTAAAAAATCAATGTTAAGAAAAAATTCTTCAAAGATGAATATAAACCTACAAAAGAGGAAGAGGAATTTTTAAAACAAAAAATCGATAAAGACGCTCAAAAACCAGCTGGCGGTATGGCTGGATAAGTATAAACTTTCTATTATTAGGCAAGCAATTTAAGCTTGCCTGATTCTGCTTCTTGTGTAAAGCTTTTTAATATAAATTTATATTATAAAAATATAGACAAATCTAACTGACTAAATTTATAAACATGCTAAAAGATAAAATAATAAATTTTAATTTTTAAAATTTAAGAAATTTGCACAAGCTCTTTGTTCTCGAGTTTGTATGAGTTGTCGCATTTAGCTGCTAGATCGTTGTCATGAGTAACTAGCACAAGGGCAGCGCTATTTTCATTTACATAGTCAAATAAAACTTGCATCACTTCATTTGCTGTTTGTTTGTCAAGGTTACCCGTTGGCTCGTCTGCAAAGATGATCTTTGGCTTTTTGGTAAGCACTCTAGCGATACTAACGCGTTGCTGCTGACCACCGCTTAGCTCACCAACTTTTTGATTTATCACATTTAAAATTTTAAGCGATGCAAGATCATTTTTTTCTATATTTTCACCAGATAAGATACTAGCAAGCTCGATATTTTCGTAAGCACTAAAGCCTTTAAAAAGGTAGTGTGACTGGAAAATAATGCCAAAATGAAGCCTTCTAATGGCCAAAAGCTCGTTTTGAGAAAGCTCATAGATCAATCTATCTTGATAGATGACCTCACCAAAATTTGGTTTTAAAAGTGTTGAAAGTATGTGTAAAAGCGTTGATTTGCCACAACCGCTAACGCCGGTTATCGCGATGCTTTGTTTTTGATTGAGAGTTAAATTTATATTATTAAAGAGCGTATAATCATACGCAAAGCCTAGATTAGACGCTCTTAAAATTTCCATTAGCCTATTTGAGCAGCAACTTCTGCAGCAAAGTCATCTACTTTTTTCTCTAAGCCTTCACCAAGCTCGAAACGAACGTATTTTACGATCTCGATCTTGCCGCCAAGCTCTTTGCTCTTCTCTTCGATAACTTGTTCGATAGTCTTTTTATCGTCCATTACATAAAACTGACCTAAAAGTGTAAGACGTTGGTCAAGCACTGTGTTGTCAGCATAAAATCTCTCGATCTTGCCAGGGATAATCTTGTCCCAAATTTTCTCAGGTTTGCCCTCAGCTTTTAGCTCTTCTTCGATCTCTTTTGTAGCTTTTGCAAGCTCTGCCTCGCCTATTTGGCAGCGACTAGCATACTCAGGAATGTGATGAAGTGGCTTGCCTAGGCGTTTTAGCTCTTCATTGTCTTTTTCAAGTTCAGCGCGAAGTGCTATAAATTCTTTCTCAACAAACTCTTTATCAAGGTCTTTGTAGCTTATAACGCTTGGCTTCATAGCGGCTGCATGCATACATAAATTTCTTATAAAATCAGCTGCTTTGTTTGCAACTTCAGCGCTTTCGCAAGCTGCACCGATAAGTACACCAACACGACCATTTGAGTGAACATAGCCATTTACCACGCCCTTATCATCAGCGCTAATAGTCTCAAAGCGGCGCACTACAAGATTTTCTCCGATGGTTGCAATCTGAGTTTTGAAGTAATCTTCAAATTTAACACCATTTAAAGTGCTCGCATTTAGCTCTTCAACTGTTTTTATGCCGCTTGATTGGATGTGAGCTGTTGCATCTTTTGCAAGTGCTTGAAACTGTGGGTTTCTAGCAACGAAGTCAGTCTCAGAGTTGATCTCACTAATAGTTGCTTTTTTGCATTTTGAGCAAACTTCAACACTTACCAAGCCTTCGCTTGCAAGGCGGTCAGCCTTTTTAGCAGCTTGGCCTAGGCCTTTTTCACGAAGGATGTCAACAGCTTTTTCCATATCGCCATTTGCTTCGCCAAGTGCCTTTTTGCAGTCCATCATACCAGCTCCGGTTGATTCGCGGAGCTCTTTTACCATTTGTGCAGTTATTTCCATTACTCTTCGTCCTCGCCAAAGTCTTCTTCACTCATAGCCTCAGCTACAACTGCGTCTTTCTCATCTTGGCTTACTTCTTCGCCAGCAGCTTGCTCACCACCATCTTGCTCAAGAAGTGATTTACCTTCGTTGATAGCTTCAGCCATCTCTTGGCAGAAAAGCTGAACAGAGCGAATCGCATCGTCGTTTCCTGGGATCGGATAATCAACAACATCAGGATCGCAGTTTGTATCAATAGGTGCTACAACTGGAATTTTTAAACGATTTGCTTCTTGAACAGCGATCTTTTCTTTAACTGTATCAACGACAAATATCATATCAGGTAGGCTTTTCATATTGCGGATACCGCCAAGAGTCGCGATAAGTTTCTCTTTTTTGCGGCGAAGCATCAATGCCTCTTTTTTAGTTAGTAAATTTATCGAACCATCTTCTTCCATAGTTTCGATGACTTCTAGTTTGCGGATAGATTGGCGGATGGTACCAAAGTTTGTCATCATACCACCTAACCAGCGGTGATTTACATAAGGCATTCCACATTTTTCAGCATACTCTTTTATAGCGTCGATAGCTTGTTTTTTAGTGCCTACAAATAGTACTGACTTGCCTTCAGCAGCTGCGTCACGAACGATGTTGTAAGTGTAGCGGAAGTAGCGGATAGTCTTTTGTAGATCTATAATATAGATACCTTTTCTCTCGCCAAAGATAAATTTTTTCATCTTTGGATTCCAGCGGCGTGTTTGGTGACCAAAATGTACGCCACACTCTAATAAATCTCTCATAGTTACCATGAGTTTCTCCTTGTTTTAGGCATTTTGCCTTGAATTTAGTTTTATCCTCCACGACCATTAATGCTTTCGCACAACCAAATTTAGGATTGTCGTGTGTGAAATAAAGGGGGATTATACTTAAAATAATATGAATTTAAACTAAAGTTTATTTACTTAATTGTGAGTCTTCTTCGATTTTTATTAACTTAGCAAAAATTTCTGCCATTGCTTGCCTTTGTTCGGATGAAATTTCAAGCTTCTTAACATTTAAAAGAATGCTTACAAACTCCTCGTTTTGTAGCGTTTCTATGCCAAATTTTCTTGCGTTTATAGTGATTTTTAGCACAAGAGGATTTTTTGATTTAAAATTTTCGTAAGACATTCTTTCTCTACTTTCAAAATTACAAAGCGATTATAAAAAATTTATAATAAATTCGGATTCAAATTTATATCAAACTTTTATTCTTTTATCTCAAAACTAAGTGTCGTTTTTAACGTCTCTTTGTCACACTTCGCAGCATCTGGATAAGATCTTTCATAAATCACCTCAAATACCCAAAATCCTGGTCTTAGAGCTAACACTTCAGTGATGCCTTGCTCATCTGTCATACCGTAAAATGCGTGCTTATGGTCTAAAAATCCAGCGAAAGTACCAGTTAGCTTAACTCGCTCTAGCGGCTTTCCATCAGCGAAAACCTGCAATTTAAAAGGCTTATCCACTCTAAATTCCGCTGGGTTTTGTAGCGGTACGATCTCGATTTTAACTCCAACAGGTTTAGTTACGAAGCCATCTATTTCACCTAAATTTAAGACTCTCTTAGATGTTATCGTCATCAGCCGGCAAATCTGTATATCGCTTAGATCCTTTAGATCAAGCTTAGTTTTGTCTATTAACCACTTGCCATCACTACGCTTTTTAAGCGAATACATAGGATTTTGCTGTGCCAGTAAGATATATGTACCTTTGTCTAATCTTTCACCCTCGTAGCGGTAGTTCTCGCCACTTTGTGTAAGCTTCTTTTTACTACCATCTTTACTTATTACGGTAATTGGCGCAAAAAGATGGATGCGTTCGGCCATAATAGGCTCTAGCTTTGGAAAATCATCGCTATAACCCATATTTACGATAAATTTTCCTAGCTTTTCATCATTAGCTCCATCTACCCAAAACATGTGTGCTTGCGCCATATAAAAGGCTCCTGTTAACATAATGGCGGTCAAAATTTTACCTATTTTCATGATTTTCCTTGTTGTTATTTTTGAGATTCGATGTCAAATTGTAGCTAAAAATTATTATATTTAGCCATTTTTTAGATCAAATTAAATATCAAAACGTTCAATACAATTTAGCTGGCAAATTTTAACAGGCAAGTAATGAAGCTAAAAATTTGCTTTTATTTTTTAGTATTTATTGATGCAACTCTATTCATCACAAATCCGCAAAAACGCCCGGTCCTACTCTGTTTGCGGTATGAGAATAATTCATCTCTCTCAAAAGTACAACGAGGATCTATTGATATTTGCTCTACTCCAAGCTTAGTAAATTCGTCCAATAAAGCTGCGTTTATATCAAATTTTCCATCATTTTTATATCGGTTAAATTCACCAAGATCTAGCTTGCCTACTTCGTAATTTTGCACTTTGATATTTGCGCCTATAAATACGCGTAAATTATTAGCACAGCAGCCAAACTCACTCGTCATCAGTCCTACCGCATTTGTGCAAATTTTACTAGTAACACCTGCACGTCCTGCATGCACAGCTGCGACTACGCCAAGATGTTCATCTATTATCAAAACAGGCGCACAGTCCGCGACTAAGACGCAAAGCGCCACGCCTTTTAATGATGTTATCACACCATCGCATGGAGGTAGATCATCGTTAAAATCTTGCAAAATTTCCACTCGATTTGAGTGGATTTGGCTCATAAATTTTAAATTAATAGGCATAATGCCAAGCGCCGTTGTTAAAATTTCACGATTTTGTGCGACCTTTAGCGGATCATCGCCAACATGATCTGCTAGATTTAAGCTCTCAAAAGCTCTCTCACTCACACCACCAAATCTATTTGTAAAACCGGCTAATACGCCATTTTTATCAAAAACGATCTCTAAATTTTCACGCATCTTCGCTCGCTTAGTAGAGGCTTGAAATTCTCTCGACCTCGTCCCAGCTAAGGCCGCTATCTTGCTTGCAAAAAAGCTGCCTAGCTACGTATCGAGCCAAAAGATCACTTTCGATATTTACGCGCCTGCCGACCTTAAAAGTGCCAAAAAGGCTATCTCTAAATGTGATTGGTATGATTGTGAGTCTTATGCCTTTTGGCAAAATTTCATTTATGGTTAGACTCACGCCCTCGACGCCCACCGAGCCTTTATTTGGCATCAAGCTCATAGCATCGCGCGGCAGGTCGATATAAAAATCAACCCCGTTCTCATTCTTTTTGATATTTGAAATTTTACCGATAAAATCGATATGTCCTTGCATCAAATGACCATCTACTCGGTCTCCTAGCTTCATCGCTGGCTCAATATGCACTCTTTCTTTTAAATTTTCAACCGCGATATTTGCCCTACTCTCTGCGCTTAGCTCCACACTAAAGCCATCTTCATGTAGTTTTATTACGCTCAGGCAAGCGCCATTTACGGCAATGCTATCGCCTAAATTTGGACGAAAATTTGCCTTTAGCCTTAAAATATTTTGTGAATAACTAACAACCTGTGCGATCTCACGAATCAAGCCATTAAACATATTTTGCCTTTAAATTTTTTAAGGATTTTACTAAATTTTGCCTAAATTTGGACATTAGCATCTTTGGTTATTTTATATATTTAAGTAGATAGTGGCAGAAATGGCGGTGAATCTTTGGTAATCACACCAAGAATGCTGATAAAAATTTATTGGGTAACTCTAGTATAAATTCTCTACAAATTTTAGTTTTTTATTTTTTATAAATTTAGCAGTCTTAGCTCGTTTGCAAAATTAGCCACGTCTTGCTAAAATCTCGTGCTACCAGATCATCCCTCTTTATCCATAGATAAATTCTGCCCTCTCCGTCCCAGTCCATGTCGCCCTCATCATCACTATCTATCTGTAAAAGCAGTTGCCACTGGGCAGAATTTTTCTCAAATTCCGCTATTCTTGGGTGGTGATAAGCGCTACCATCACCACAACTAAGTCCATTTGCAACCAGCTCACACTCTAGCTCCATGCCATCTTGGACATTATCAGAGTGTCCAAGGAGCTTATTTGCTTTAGCCTGCCAGCTTGGCTCAATAACCTCACGATAGGCCTCCCACTCAGCTTCACTAATTTTACTAAATGGCACAATTGAGCTTTGTAAATTTGGCAAATTTATCTCATTTTCAAAGCTAAGCAAGCGTGCGTTAAATATAGAATTCTCTCCCTCTAAACTCTCCGCTCTCCTACGAGAAAGTGGCCCATGATTTACATCAGAAAAGATCACTGCAAAGCCGTTTTTATCGGCAGGATCATAGCCCCAAACACGCAAATTTCTATCATAAAAGAGATAGAGCATTCCGCTTTTTGGCAGTAGTGAGTCAATGTCAAATTTGCTAGCTTCAGCAAAATTTATCTGTGCCACAAAACTTAAAGCGCCATTTTCATTTAACGGCCACGATAAACCATCTGGCAGATCTGGCGAGCCGCCAAATTTAGACGCTCCAACGGCAATATCATCGTCATTTTTAGCTTGCGCATCTATCCTTATGGCATTTTTTGCTAGTGGCGATAAAAGTTTAAAAAGTTCATCCAGCCCACGCTCTTTACAACCTTTAGAAATTTTTGCAATATCCATATTTTCATCTTTAACAAGCATCAACGTATATATGATACTTCTTACAATGCAAACAACGAAATAAATATCCGGCAATATCGCCAGCTTTAACAAGATATTCGCGTAGCATTTTATCGTCATATTCGGCTCTTTTTACATAGTCCTCAAAGACCTCGTCTGCTATGCCCATTTCTTCGAGCTCTTTTGTGCCAACGTCACCTAAAAATTCGCAATAATCATCACAACAAACTATCCAATGCTCACCCTGCCAGCTCTCGTAGCCCGGGGTTCTTCTAAAGAGTTCGTCATCCTTTTTAATATCATTTGTAGATAGCTTATCAGCATCTTGCACAAACGTAGCATCAAATTTCTTAGCAGCCATACCGCTAGAAATACAAGTAGGACAAAGATACGAAATATCTTTCTCGCAATAAATGCTACCGTTATAATAAACTTCAGTATCTTTGCCGCAGCACTCACACACTATATTCATATCATCTTTAAATGCGCCAGTTTTTAAAGGATTGGGATGATAGATAAATTTTGGTAGTGTGGAGGCTTTATCTTCTTGAGCCAAAATTTGATCTCTACTTTTTGGGCGAGGCAGCGCCCATTTATCATTTTCGTCAATGAATTGCACTAGATAGCCAAGTGCCTTTAGCTGCTTTTTATCACTTTTGTCATGTATTTTTAAAAGTAAGTCGTAAGCACTCTTTCTCATAGATAAAAGCTGATAAACATCGACTAAAACATACTTTGCGCAAATGTCATCACAGTTTTCCAACTCTTCTTTAAACTCATAGAGTGCCTCAATACTAGAAGCATTGTCATTATTTTTATAATATTCTTTTGAAAGAGTGATATATTTTTCTTGAAATTTATTCATTAATACTCTTTATGTAGATTTGATATTAACAATTTTAGTGTTTAAATCTTAAAGATATAAAAGCTAGTATAAAATTATGGCTGTTAAAGCGATTAAATTTATATTGATTTTTAAATTGTTTTAGTATTTTAGTAGATGATGCCACAAACAAATTTGATAAGTATTCTTATAAAATTGTTGTGACTATAAATTTATTCTTCAAATGCTCCGATAGAGAGAATTTTTTCTATTCTTTTTGCTACAAGATCATTTATATCAAGCTTTTCAAGCTCAGCTAGCTCTGAGATAAAATAATTTGCAAGTGCTTTTGCAGCACCATCTTTATCTCTATGAGCTCCATTTATTGGCTCATCTATAACAGCATCAATCAGTGATAGACTTTTTAAATCATCAGCTGTTATTTTCATAGATTTTGTAGCTTGTTCTTGTTTAGCTGGATCATTCCAAAGTATTGCTGCACAGCCTTCTGGTGATATAACTGAAAATACAGAATTTTTCATCATGGCAAGTCTATCAGCCACACCAATAGCTAAAGCGCCACCACTTCCACCTTCGCCTATGACAACAGCAATTATTGGAGTTTTTAAATTTGCAAACTCAAACAAATTTCTAGCTATGGCTTCACTTTGCCCTCGCTCTTCAGCTCCAATACCTGGATATGCGCCTGGAGTGTCTATGAGAAATAAAATAGGTAGATTAAATTTCTCAGCCATTTTTGCAACTCTAAGAGCTTTGCGATAACCCTCAGGATGAGGCATACCAAAATTTCTTCTTAATTTGTTTTTAGTGCCACGGCCTTTTTGCTCGCCTATAACGACAGTCTTTTTGCCTCCGATATAGCCGATGTAGCAAACTATTGCTGGATCATCTCTAAATGCTCTATCTCCATGAATCTCATATCCATCAATCAAAAACGCATTAATATAATCAATAGAATATGGTCTATCTGGATGACGAGCAAGTTGTAAACGTTGATATTCGTTTAAATTTTTATATACTTTTGAGATTTCTTTAGATAGGTTTTTATTTAAAATTTCAACAGCATGTTCATCGCCTCTGATCTTAGCATTTGCTATGTCTTCATCAATTTGCTTTATGCTCTTTTCAAAATCTAAATAATTTGACATCTTAATCCAACTTTTTAAATATCACGACACCATTCGTGCCGCCAAAGCCAAATGAGTTACTCATAACAGCTTTTATATCAGCTTTTCTAGCTTTATTTGGAACGTAGTCTAGATCGCACTCTGGATCAGGAGTTTCGTAGTTTATTGTTGGAGGGATAATGCCGTCTCTCATTGCCATTATAGATATAACAGCCTCGATCGCACCAGCACCACCTAGACAGTGTCCGGTTTGACCTTTTGTTGAGCTAACTGGTGGACATTTATCACCAAAAACTGCTTTTAGTGCCGCAGTCTCATTCTTATCATTTACAGGTGTTGAAGTACCATGCGCATTTACATAATCTATCTTTACACCTTTTGCCATATCAAGTGCTTGTTTCATCGCACTTAATGGGCCTTCAAGTGTTGGTGATGTGATATGGTGTGCATCTCCGCTCTCACCAAATCCAACCACTTCAGCATAAATTTTAGCACCTCTTGCAATAGCTGACTCATACTCTTCAAGTACAAGCGCACCGGCTCCTTCACCCATTACAAAACCATCACGATTTGCGTCAAATGGCCTTGACGCCTTACTTGGTTCATCATTTCTAGTTGAGAGAGCTTTCATTGCTGCAAAGCCACCTATGCCTACACCACAAATAGTAGACTCAGCACCGATAACTAACATATTTGTCGCTTGACCGATCATAATGCATTTTGCAGCTTGCGATATCGCATGAGTGCTTGCTGCACATGCTGTTACGCTAGACAAATTTGGACCCTTAAGTCCGTGATTTATAGAAACTATGCCACCTAACATATTTACAAGTGCCGATGGAATAAAAAATGGTGAGATTCTCTTTACACCTTTTTCAAAATATGTAATCGAGTTTTTCTCAATATTTGGCAAACCACCTATGCCAGCTGCCGAGCTAACGCCAAATTTATGAGCATCAAACTCTTTAAAATTTGCATCAGCCATAGCTTCATTAGATGCTTTTATACCAAGCTGTATGAAACGATCTACTTTTTTCACCTCTTTGCCGTCTAAAATGCTATTTGGATCAAAATCAGTTATTTCGGCAGCAATTTTAACAGGAAAGTCACTTACATCAAAGCTTGTAATCTCTTTCACACCTGTTTTACCCTCACAAATAGCCTTAAAAGAGCTCTCTTTATCAAGACCAAGTGCGTTTATCATGCCTATACCAGTTACAACGACTCGTTTCAATACATCTCCTTAAATCAAACTGTGTAAATTTTAATTATTTACCTAGTTTTTCTATATAATTTACAACGTCTTGAATGCTTATTAATTTCTCTGCTTCGCTATCAGGAATTTCTACTTCAAATTTCTCTTCTAAAGCCATAACTAGCTCTACAACGTCAAGTGAATCAGCGCCTAAATCCTCAATGATTTTAGACTCTAATTTTACTGCTTGTGGATCTACGCTTAGTTGCTCTACAACTACGTCTCTTACGTCTTCAAATACTGCCATTTAAGGTCTCCTTATAAAAAATGTCTGTTATCTTATAATATTTACGCTTTTATTTATTTTAAATTTCAAAACTTGTTGAAATTTCATTACATATAAAGTCCGCCGTTTATTTTTAGCGTCTCGCCAGTTACGTAGCTTGCGTGATCACTTAGTAAAAACGCCACTGCCTCAGCCACCTCGCTAGCGCTACCAAAACGTTTTAGCGGAATGTTATCGCTATAAGTTTTCTTCACCTCATCGCTTAGTCCATGCGTCATATCAGTCTCAATAAAACCAGGAGTTACGCTATTAAAGCGGATATTTCTACTTGCGCCCTCTTTTGCAAAGCTCTTGCTCATGGCGATTAGTCCACCCTTGCTGGCTGAATAATTCACCTGTCCAGCATTTCCCATCTCGCCAACGATAGATGCGACGTTTACGACCGCTCCAAAGCGCTTTTTGCTCATCACTTTTAAAGCCTCCCTGCATCCTATGAAAGCTGAAGTTAAATTTGCATTTATCACATCTGTAAATTCGCTAGTTTTCATGCGAAGCGCTATCTTATCGTTTGTGATGCCAGCGTTATTTACAAGGTAGCTTAGCTCGCCGTCGCTATCAACTATCAAATTTATACCTTTTATAAACTCATCTTCGTCAGTTGCGTCAAATTTTATCACTGCAGCCTTGCCGCCATTTTGCTCGATCTCAGCCTGCAAAGCGTCTGCTATCTCAGGCTTTGAGCGGTAGTTTATCCACACTTTTAAGCCCATATTTGCAAGCGTCTTTGCGATTTGTGCACCAATACCTCTACTTGCGCCTGTTATTAGTACGTTTTTTCCGCTAAATTTCATAAATTCTCCTTATTTTTTTCTAATTTTTCACTGATTGTAGCTTATATAAGCTTAACGTCTAAATTTTATCGTTTCTTTCCCACTTTATCTTTTTGCCGAAACCAAGAACATTACTTGTAAATTTTAGTTTTTCAAGGCTTATACACCAAATTTTTGGATCCATTGCTTTTGCATAAAAAAATCTTTTAAAGTAAATTTCTCGCTCACTTGCGCTAGCCTCGCTCATCACTCCTTGAAACTGTACGCCCTCTATCTTGCCAACGATCTTTGTATCAAGAGCGACCGTACCAGCAACAAGCTTTGAGTTTTTTAAAAATTTAACATGTGAGCTATCATCAGAGCTAGCTAACAAAAGGCTAAAATTTAGCTCGTCAAAGGCGTAAAACGCGCTAAAAGCGTAAGGCTGACCATCATCATCAATGGCGCAGACACTTGCGAGATGCATCTTTTTTAGAAATTTAACTATCCTCTCATCCATCTAAATTCCCCTAAAAATATCAAGAATGGCTTGAAATTTAAAGATAACTATGGCGATTATTAGCACCCAAAGCGTAAAAATAATGAGCTCTATTAAAGTAAATTTATCTTTTGCAACCTTTTTAAAAGCAAGCATTGTTAAAAATACCCCGATAAAGCCACCAATTAGCGAAAAATAGTGGATCGCATTTACCTTTACGAAGCTTGGCAAAAGCCCTTTAAAAAATAGTGAAAACATAAAAATGGCAAGCAAATTTGCAAGTATCAAGTAGTAGCCAACGACCGGTAAAACAGGGTAAAGCTTAGCAAAAACGAAGCTTAAAACAGTGATAAGCATCAGCAAAAAGATCCTAGTCCCAAAACAACACATCGCCCGTCCTTTTTTGACGCATTTTACAAAATTTTGCTTTATGAAATTAAAAATTTGCCGATTTAGCCTCAAAAGGATTTAAAAATGCAAACAAATTTTTACTCTCAAGGAAGCTACAACAACATGAGCTTTTCGATGAAAACTAGCTCAGGCGATGAGATAAGCTTTTCGATGTATGACAACAAAAGTTTGGAATTTTCCAGCCAGAAAAATGGCACTTCTAGCCAAAGAAGTCTTACTCTCACGCACGAATACGGCTATGAGTTTTTATATAAAGGAAACGGCATAGACGAGCAAGATATGAAAGAGATCGAAGAGGCGATGAAGCAAATTCGCCCGCAAGTTGATGAATTTATGAAAAATGTCAAAGAGGGCGACAAGATCGCGGGTAGTAGCCAAAGCATAAGCGAGCTTTCAAACAAGATCAAGCAGATGCTTCCTGACGCAAAAGATCTGGATCATAAAAATTTCATAAATGATAATATGCTAAAAATGTTTGACGAACTTTTAGCTAAAAATGATGCAAATAAAAACCTACTAAGTGCGGCAAAAAGGCTATTTGACACCTTGCTTGATGAGAGCAAAAAAGTATCTTACTACGCATAAATTTAGAGCTTTTTGGCTCTAAATTTTTATAAGTGCCTCTCTCTCAAAAAAGAGATGCGACAAAACTATCACAAAATAAAGCTGAAAAAATAGCCCAACAAGCGGCACAAGCGAGATGAGATAAAACAAAAGTGTAAAAGCTATAAATTTTATCCCGCCACCTTCAAGCAGTGCTAGCTCAAATTTATCACTATCAAGAGTGTTTGAGCCAACGTCTATCAGTAAAAGTTTGTAGTAGATATAAAAAAACGGCACGTTGATGATGAAAAAATTTACAAACGGCACAAACAAAAGCGGTAGGCAGATGAGCAATATCCCAAAAAATTTCATGATCTCAATCATCATCACCTTTAGCACTCTAGCTGTGCTAGCCTCGCTTTTAAGCACGTAGTTGTAGTGCCTTTTGTTTATCTCTTTGGCCACAACTGGAGTTAAAAAGCCGGCTACGATTAGGGCGATTATTATGCTGATAATTATCGTTAAAAAGGTGCTTAAAACGTAAAAAAGTATGCTTATAATCCATTTTGTAGCGCTAAAGTTTAAAATTTTAACAGCATACGATGAGAGCGTTGAATTTGACTCTATAAATCCGTAGTCGCCGCTATTCGCCCCATCGCTTAAAAGGTCAAAGATCTCGCCACCTCCCCAAATCGTAAGCCAAGCAAGGCTAGCGATACTAAGAAAAAGTGGCAAGATGGATAGCGCTATAAATTTGGCTGTAAAAAAATCTTTAAAGCCAAGGCGAAGAAGATTTATCATTTCACCTTTTTATACTCGTGCTCAAGTGCTGCGTAAATTTCACCTATCTTACTAACGCCATTTGACAAAATTTCACTCATCACTTCATTATCTTCGCGTCCGTTCCAATTTTTCTTATAGCTGCCTTCTTTATAGCCATTATTTTGGCGGAAGCGATTTAGCACGTTTTTGGCGATGTAGCACTCATAAAGCGAGTATAAATTTACGCCACATTTTAAAGACATAGAGAAGTAAATTTTTAAAATATCAAATATATCGTAGTCAAACCCACTACACTCATGTATAAGCATCTCGACATCATTCATTATCTCATAAATGCTCTCGTCTTCGATCCTTAAGGGCTCTTTGCAAAACTCACTAAAACCACTTGATTGGCAAATATCATCAGCTAAAGTTTCTATATCTCCAAGCTGTTTTGATTTATAAATTTGCAAAGCCAGACTCATTATAAAGTGCCAGATATCAACAACTTCTATGCGCAAATTTTGTTCATCAGTCTTAGCATCGATGCTCTTCCAGTGTTTCCATGCAAAGCTATCGATTAGCTCAGCGCACTCCATATATATGCAGCGCTTCCAGCTAATTAATTTATTTTTATTAGTATAACCATTTTCCCAGCCAAGCCCATTTGTCTCATCATTTAGGCTTTGCTGCATCTTTAACATCTCTAAAATAATCGTTCTTTCATTCATTTTAGGCCTTTAAAAATTTTAAAGGATTATAACAAAAAATTATTAAATGCCACGAGACAAGCTTGACTTAAATCATTTTATGTATAAAATTTAGGAGCTAAAATAAGCAAAAATTTCAAAGGAGAAAAAATGAGAGAAAAAGATCTAGTGGTTTGCAATGTTTGCGGACTAAAAAGCAGCGATGATACAAATGCAGTTTTTATCCACGCTCATAAAAATGGCGAAGAAGTTGATATCTGCACCAGTTGTGTTCCAAGCGTGATCCATGGCTCAGGCATGGTCGTAAAATCAAACGAAGAGATAAAGGCTGAAATTTAAACTTTAGCTATCATTTGAGGATCTTGTCTTACAAGGTCTTCAAATTCTTCTGCACTCATAGGACGAGATAAGAAAAGTCCTTGCACTTCATTACAATCAAGCTCTTTTAAGAAATGAATATCTTCTTCTTTTTCTACGCCTTTTGCGCCAACTTTTATCTTCATTGCCTTTGCTAAATCTATAATTGCAGATACGATTTGTGCATCTATTTTGCTATTTGATGCTTGAGCAACAAATTCACTTGCTATTTTTATACGCTTAACACCGTATTTTCTAATATAAATAAATGAAGTATATCCAGAGCCAAAATTATCTATGCAAACATCTATATTATTTTCTTTAAGAATAGAAAAAATTTTATCGAGCGTTTTAGAATTATTTGTCCATATTTCTTCGCCAAATTCTATTTCAAAAAGCTCTGGATTTATATGGTGAGAGCGTAAGCTAGAAACAAAGTCTAAAACAAATTTTTCTGATTTACTTTGAGTCTGTGCAACATTTATACTTATTTTTGGTATCAAGAGTTTTTCTTTTTGCCATCTATCTACATACTCTATGGTCTTTGAAACTAAAAGTGAGCAAATATCATTTAAAATATCGCTATTTACATTGACCTCTTTCATAAATTTGCCTGCTTCCATCAAGCCAAATTTTTCTGATTTCCAATATAAAAAAACCTCTGCGTAGATCATTTTTTCAATTTTTAGATCAAATATTGGTTGAAAATATACATGAAGGTCTTCTTGCAAATTAGCTTTTTTAAGCGCGATCTCGATACTTGAGCTTAGGTGCATTTCATTGCTAATTTTATCGCTATAAACCATAGGATTTAAAGCTGGATTTTTCTTGGCATAATACATTGCCATATCTGCATTTTTTATAATATTTCTTGGATTTGCCGTGCTATTTTTTGTTGCTACGTCTATGCCTATTATGCACTTAAGTCCAAAGTGATATCTATCTATTTGAATTGGCTTTTCAATAGCATCTTTTAAGGCAATACCAAGATTTAAGCGTTTTGTATGACTATTTATCTCCATTTTTGCTAGTACGATAAATTCGTCCGCACTAATCCTTGCTATGGCCTCTTGTCTATTGCAAACTTCAAGTATCCTTTTTGCAACTAATTTTAAAATTCTATCGCCTATTTCGTGCCCGTAAGATGTATTTATGCTTTTAAAACGGCTTAAATTTATATAATAAACCGCGATTTCCTCATCTTCAGAGATGCTTTTGCACATTCTTTCAAGCTCATTTACTATAAAATTTCTATTGCCAAGATCTGTCAAATAGTCCTTCTCAGACATATCTTGAAGTCTTAAATTTGCGAGCATAAGTTCATTAGTTCGCTCATGCATCGACTTTTCCATCTCTCTATGAAGATTTCTCTCAAAATCTAATATTTTTCTACTTGCAATAGAGCTTTTAACGTAGTAATTAACAATAGCGTTTACAACCAAGATAAATAGTGAGATGAGTGTACTAAAAGATGTTAGATCTTCTTGTAATAGCAAAGGTAAAACTATTATTATTGGTAGCCATTTTGATCCTATTGAGATATCTTTATCGGTATTTGTAACATATTCGTTTTTGGCTTTTAAATGAAAAGCTCCTATCATCAAGAAAAAGAAAGGAACGATATATAAAAAATCTATTTTATGGCCAAAAATTACATTTGAGATCTGGCTATAAAAAATAAATAAATTTAGCATCGTAAATAAAATACTAGCCGATATAAGGTAAAAGCCGCTAATTTTTATATGAAGCAAACTGCTTGTAAAAATCTCACTTAAAGTAATAAAAAGTATAAGAAAATTTATGGCTACAATAGAGAGAAAAACAATATTTGATCTATTATTTATCATTGATGAAATATCTATTTCGTCAAAAATACCATATATTAAAATTACTATTAAAAAAAAGACACTTATGCTATCCATAATGATGGCTAGTTTCTCTTGACTGGCTGCAAATTTTGAATACAAAAATATACTAACGCCAGTTAAAATAGATATCATCGGCAACATAAAAAACACATCAAGATACGCGTAAGAACTATGAGCCCGCAATAGTACATCTTGATTTAACACCATTAATGCATCACAAATGGACCATAAAAAAACACCAAAACATATTGCAAGCCAATGCGTTATTTTGGTTTTTACTTTATCCATTGAAGTATAAATGCCAAAAGTTATCATAAAGAAACTAAGCAAAATAGATATTTTTCCAATTAGATTATAGTCTAGTAAAGATGCTAATAGTGCAAATACGAATAGTGCTACAACTGCAACTAAGATCCATTTTCGCATGCCAGTTATAGATGATTTTGATATTAAAAAAATAGTGTCCCTCTCCTAAGAAATAGTCCAAATTATACAAAAATTGACTTTGCTTTTGGTTATAATTTCCCAAAAATTTTAAAATTCACAAAGGTATCTTATGAAGTGCAATATCGTCATAAATGGACAAAATTTAATAGATTATAAATCTTTTATCTTATTTTTCTCAAAGGCGGCAAGAAAGCAGTATTTTATAAACACTTTTATGATATTTACTGAAGCCATCATAGCTGGTTTTGTTGCTGATATGCTATTAAAAAGTAAAATTTTTACTATTATCGGAGCTGTTTTTGCTATATTTTGGATCATTTTTTATCCTATTTTTTTAAAAAGAAGTCGTATAGCTGCATTAAAGAGAATTGAAATTTCAGGCGTTCAAAAGCAAATGAATTTTGAAGTAAATGAGAAATTTCTGGCTTATTATGAAAACGAACCCAAAGAAAATGAAAAATTTGACCTAAATGAAGTTAGTGAAATTTATGAACTCAAAAATATTTTTATCATTTTTTTAGAAGAAAAAATTCATCTAATAATCCCAAAAGATGAAGCTAGCTCAAAAATGATAAATGAGCTGGCCAAACTTTGTGATAAAGATATTTTGAAATTTGAAAATTTTAGCGCAAAGAGTGTGCTTAAATAGCGCTTATTATAAGTTTTTCAAAATCCTCTGCACTCATTGGCTTGCCCCAAAGATACCCTTGCACCTCATCGCATCCAAGCTCTCTTAAAATTTTAAGCTGGGTTTCATCTTCGACGCCTTCAGCAATAGTCTTTAGCTCCACATTTTTAGCCAAAGCTATAACGCTTTTTACCACGTCTTTATCTATATCATTTATAGCAATATTATCTATCAGCTCTTTAGCGATCTTTAGGCGACCCATAGGATATTTTTTGATATAACTCATCGATGAAAAACCGGTACCAAAATCATCTATGGATATGCAAATTCCTCTATTAGAAAGCTCAGATAATGCACTTTGCATCATCTCTTCGGCATTAATAAGGCTGGCTTCTGTGATCTCAACATCTACACAAGATGGATCGATGCCGTATCTATCTATATAGCTTAAAAATTTAGATGCAAAATTTATATTATCAATCTGTTTTGGAGAGATATTTATGCCTATTTTTAGGTTTGTATTATATTTCTCATTCCAAAAGGCCATTTGTTTTATAGCATTTTTTGCTACCCATTTTCCTATCGCATTGATAATAGAGCTTTGTTCGGCTATTGGGATAAATTTTGATTGATCCACCGGACCTTTTATAGGAGAGTTCCACCTAACAAGAGCCTCTGCTCCTACTATTTTTTTACCTTCTATTAGATACTGAGGCTGAAACTTTAGCTCAAATTCTTCATCAAAGCTTATGCTATTTAGCAATATTTCTATATAGTTTCTATCCTGAATTATGCTTTTTATATCACTATAAAAAACGTACTTTTCAGACGCATCTTTTTTTGCTGCTTCTAGTGCTGCTTCTGATTGCATGATAAAATCATCAGCCAAAATTTCACTAGTTTGTGTCGAGCTAATCCCTATTTTCGCATCAAGTACAATTTTATAATCATCTATAACGATTGGCTCTGAAATAGCTTTTAGTAGATAATGCAAAAATTCCCTGCAATGTACATTTTCGTTTTGCTTGATAACAACGATAAAGTCATCTCCGCCAGACCTTGTAAATAAAGAATCATTTGGTGGCAATATTGACTCAATATTTGAAGCAAACTTTGCTATTACATCATCGCCGATATAATGCCCATACGAGTCATTTATCGCTTTAAAATGGTTTATATCAATACTATAAATATCTATCTTCTCGCCAAGTGCCTTTGACTTTATCATCTCTTCAAGCCTTGCGATAAAATACTGGCGATTTAGAGCATTTGTCAAATAATCATATTTACTGATCCTTTGTAGGTGTTTATTTGTCTCTTCAAGCTCTTTTACTTTACTTTCTATCTGATTATTTAACACTTTTTTGATATGTATTTCACGTTTAATTAAAATATCCATCTTTCTAACATTAGAAAATGTATAAGATAATGCCCCGTATGCAAGCAAAGTAACTAAAATAGAAAATAACCATGTCAAATTTATCTTCCAAGAGTACAAGATCATGATCGTCAAAAATACGGCAAAAACAAATAGCTTTTGTATTAAAATTTTATCAAAATCGTTTCTGAGCGCCCTAAATTTTAGATTTGCCTCGCCCTCTCTTAAATGAAGCGTAGCAACAAACAACATAAAAAATGAACTCTTAAATACAATGTCGTATCCAGAAAAGGATATTTCATCTATCCAAAAATCTATTGTAGTGGTAAAAATGTCATAAGTGCTTATTACAATAAGCGCTATCAAGCATAAAAGTATAGATAGTCTTCTTTTTGAAAATTTAAGTGAAAAAAACGCAACAAATGAAGTACAAAACATAAATAAATCTATGGCAATGTAACTTAGATTAAAAAAATCTTTTTGACTTAAAACTTGAGTTAAATTTCTATTAAAAATCATAAACCACATAAAACTAAAATATATTGCGGAAATAGAGACTGAGTCCACAAATACTTGCATTAAAAATAAATTTTTCAAATTTTTAATCAAAATGTAAAAAGCAGAAAATGCAAACATAAAATATGAAACTACGTATGAGATTTGTATAAAATTGACTTTAGAAAGAAATTGTTTAAGAAAATCAACCTTATCATATAGCATCCACATAGTATCTGATGCTACCCAGCAAGTAAGGCCTAGTAATATATATATCCAATATGTTTTTAAATTTCTTGTCTCTTTTAGCTTTAAAAAGATAAATAATGTGATCATAAAATCAAATAGAGTAGTAATTATGTCTTCATAAAAACCACTAGCAATAAAATAACTAACAACATATACACAAAAAAGTATCAACATAAATACAAAAGATACTTGATTTTCGTTGCTTATTTTACTTATCATGTTCCGTCTTTATATATCTTTCTCTGCCTTTTTGGCTAAACTTTGCCATCTTTGCCACTCACCACTATCATCGACGTCGTTGCCGATAGCTTCGTATCTAGCGTAAAAATGCTCAACAAATTTCTTACACTCTTCATCTTTTGGCAAATAGCTTAGTTCATCTTTTTGGCAAAATTTCTCCAAAAATGTGCTCGCATCATCTTTTTTAGCGTATGTTTGCGCTAGATCGTAGTAGTTTTCTAAGCAAATTTCTTTAAATTTAGCGTAAGCTTGCTCGCTCATATCCACGCTTAGTTTGCCATCAAATTTAAGCACGCCAGCCCTAAAAAGCAAGCTAAGATGTATGAGTCCCTCGCAGTAATAAGCCCTCACCTCATCGACCTTTCGCCACGCGATAAGCCCAACAGCACGAGCTATTAGCTCATGAAAAACGGCCATTTTATACTCCGCCTCTTCGTGCAAGAAAAAATTTACTAACCCACCAGTCGTCGCCTTATACTCTTCTATAAATTTAAAGACGCCACTTTTATTCATCATCATCTCAGTATCAAGCCCGATAAAGAGGATGTGTCCAAACTCATGGCCGATCGTTGAGATTTCATAGACTTTTTTCCAAATTTTTGGCTTTAAAAATAAAATCTCTCTACCAAAATCTAAAAATTCCTTGCTAAAAATTTCAGCCCCAAGCTTCATAAAAGGCTTTGCCTTTGCTCCCTCATAGACGTGATTTACAAAGGCAAAAATTTTCTTACCACATTTTGCACTCACACTCTCATCGTTTGGCACGACTTGAGCGCTAAAAAGTCCGTTTAGCTCCGCTGCGTAATAGATCATCGGCACGCTTATATAAAGCTGCGTTCTAGCGATATTTTCACTAACTGCCTTATTTGTCTCGGCGTTATCAAATTTGACCTTTTCGCAAACGCTTTTATAAGTTTTTGCCACTTTTTCTTTAAATTTAAGCTCATCTATGCCCTCGCTATCAACAAGTCTGATGTCCCACTCAAGCGCGACTGCGTGCGTGTAGGCATCCTCGTAGTACTCTAGCGGATGGCCTGGCTGAAGCGCACCTTTTACATCCATCCACGCTATCTCAGCCTCTTGCCAAGCGTTTATCACCTTTGTATTATCTTCTTCACAAAAGGCATTTTGTAGCTTTTCAAGGTATTTGACATAAGATTTTTGCTCGTCATTTTTGGCTAAATTTCTTAAAATTTCAAGATTTTTAGCAAAGACGCTTTTAAGCTCTCTCACCTCATCTTTAAAAGCAAGTGCGTAAGGTAAAAAGCTAAATTTCTCGCCTTCTTTTACTACCACGCCATACGTTCTATCAGCCCTTACGCCGTTACTATCACACTGAAATAAAGCGTTTTTAGTGATAAACTCATTTGCCTGGCTTAAATCTTTAAATTTAGCCTCAAACTCTTTGTTTGTAGTGTCGATAATACGATCCTGCCATGAAATTTGCCACGCATTTAGACTAAGTCCAAGCTCGTGCATAGCCTGCACAAAGGCTTGATTAAACTGATCTAAAATTTTCTCTTCTTTGGCCTTTTCTAAAAGCTTGGCGTGCAGGTTTTCATATAAATTTCTAACGTAGCCATACATTAAATTTAGCACTCGTTTTTGCTCATCTTCGCCTAAATTTAGCTTTTTTAGCTCATTTTGAAGCGGATCAACTTTAAGATCTACTATCCTTCTTGCAAGGGCTAGTTTTTGGCTTGGTGTGCCAGCAAGAGCACAAATTTTAACAGCCTCGTTTATGATATCATCGTCTAAATTTTTATAAATAGCATTTAACTTCTTTTTTTGCTCTTTTGTAAGTTCGTTTAATCTTTTAAAATCGTTCATATTTTATCCCCTAAAGTTGCAGGATTTTAGCATAAAGCCATTAAAATTTGCTACAATCAACCAAAAATTTTAACATCTAAAAGGCAAAAAATGGATATTTTAAAAGATTTTGGTGAGCCGCGCATAAAACAAGTCATGCTACCAAAAGATACAAACTCGGCTGGAAATATTTTTGGTGGCTGGATAATGAGTCAGATCGACCTTGCAGGTGCTCAGGCTGCTAGAGAAATTTCTCCTGAACGCGTTGTGACCATTTCTATGAAAGAGATCATTTTCAAACAACCTGTCTTTGTTGGCGATGTGCTAAGCTGCTATGCTAAAATTATCTCTGTTGGTAAAACCTCGATAACAACGCAAATAGAAGTAACCGCTCTTAGGCTAAATCCGGGCGGATATAGAGAAACTATACACGTTACAAGCGCTACTGCAACTTACGTAAGCGTGACGAAAGATGGACTTAAAAAGCCAATCGATGAGAAGCTGAAACAGCTTCATGGATTTTAAAAATTTGGTTGCGATTTATGCAACCAAATTAAAAAATTAATACTACTTTTAAAAATTATTGAAATTCTTAAACTAAAAGCAATATTTTTCAACTTCTTTAAATGCTTTGTGAAGTAAAATCAGGCTCTATACATTTTTTGGGAGAAAAATGAAAAAATCACGTTTAGGTCTTTTGCAAACACAAATTTTAGATATCCTAACTCAATCCGAGCTTGATAAATTTGAGTACAAAAACCTTCCAAAAACAAGCATCATTTACGCAGAAGAGATCAAAATCATCATTTTAAAAAGCGGCTGTGCAAAGCTTTCGTTTTTTGAAGATGGGGAAGAATTTATTCTTTACCGTTTGGAAGCAAATAACATCGCTGTTCTTGATGATAATTGTGCTTTTGAAATTTTAGAAGACGCAAAAATTTACTCCATAAACTTAAGCGAAATAAGTGAAATTTTATCAAATGTAAATGTTGTAGATGAAATTTTAAAAGCGGCGTTAAACGCCATTATTGTGCAACGTCAGATCATAAAATCAATACTTTTTGAAGATGCAAAAGGCAGGATTGCAAATTTTTTAATCGAACTTGCACGCGAGCAAGATCTAAAGCAAAATGGCTATCATTACCTCTTTTTACCATTTTCTCTAAAAGTGCTCTCAAGCTTTGTGGGGCTTAAAAGGCAAAGTGCTTCAACTGCATTTAATGAGCTTATAAAAAACGACATCATAAGAAAAATAACGCCACATGAGTTTTTAATAATAGATTACGAAAAGCTCAAAAGTTACACAAACTAAAAATCAAAAATTTTTATAATGGCTAGCAAAAAGTAGCCTTAGAGGAATAGTCTTTGCCAAGAAGCAAAGACTAAAAATTTTTAAGCTTTTTTCTTCATATCGAATTTATTTGCCATAAAGCCAACTAAACCAACAAAGAAAAGTCCGCCGCAGATATTACCAAGTGTAACTGGAACTAAGTTTTTACCGATAAAATTTCCCCAGTTTAAAACTTCTAGTTTTTCAGCCGTAATGCCATGTCCTAAAGCTGCAGCCGCAGCAGCGATATCTCCGCCATTTGCTGATATATAGTGAGCTTTTGAGATGATGGCTTCAGTGATTATGAACATATTTGCCACGCAGTGCTCCATTGAGCAAGCCACAAATGCGCCGATCATCCACATAATGGCAAAGAATTTACCAGATAGATTGCTCTCACTTGTCGCAGTCCAAATAGACATACAAACAAAGACGTTACAAAAAATTCCGCGGATAAATAGCTCATGAAATGGTGCTGTGATCTTGCCAATACCAGCTGGTATAAAGTGCTGCAAGATGTAGCCATCATACTTTAGTGGCAAGCCTGAGTAGTAGTACATATACGCAATCAATGCGCCGCCAACAAAGTTAAATATCCAAACGATAGCCCAGTATCCGATAGTCTTACCTAGTTTTAGCTTTCCTTCATATGCGCTAACGCCGCTTAAAACAGAGCTTGTAAAAAGATGTCCGCCATAAAAGACAACCATCATAAGACCACAGCTAAATGTGATACCGCCGATAAAATTTGAAAGACCAATAGACTGATTTTCAGCCATACCAACTGTCGAGTGAGCCCAAAAAATATCACCCATAGCAATAGCAGCACCAGCCATGATAGCAAGAAAAATAATACTTGCAAGTGGCATATGAGCTTTATGCTCCATAGAGCTTGAGACCGCTTGTGCAGTTTCTGCCGGATTTAACATCACATTCTCCTTTTATTTTCAATCTCGCAAATGAGCCAAACTCGTTTTTGCGACCAAAGTTTAACACTTTGCAAAATCACTAAAAGCCAAGATTGCTGCTCACAATTAAAAGCAAAATTTTGCCTTTAGCAACCAAAAAGACTAAATTTAGCTATTTGCTAAATTTAACCAACTAAATTTTTATCAATCTCTACAATTCTCAAAAAAGCTTTTCTGGCACTTTTTTTGGCTTGCTCACTTAGACCTTCTTCAAAATTTAAGACATTTTCGAGCAAGACACTAATGCCTAAAAACAGCGTTTTAGGGCAAATTTTTCGCAAATAGCTTAAAAGCACTGGCGTTGGGAGATTGTGAGTTGAGTAGATGTAGTCTCTATCGTCACTTAGGTCAAAAAACTCTATCTTATCCTCATCAAAGCCGCTCATCGCATCAACCACTATCAAGATATCAGGTGCAAATTCTCTAATAGCTGAGAATTCATTCTCAGGCACATCTTGCCCAAAAAAGACCTTCCACTCTTTTAGCTCAGCTTCTACGATGCGGCCTACTTCATTACCCACATCATCATCGCCACGCATAGGATTACCGATGCAAAGGATGGCTTTTTTCATCAAAAATCCTTCCTAAGCACGATATATCCCTCTTTTAAATTTGCCAAAATTTCTTTAAGCTTACACTCACAAAGCTGTGGCAAGAGTTTAGCGATATGCTCAGCAAAAATTTCAACTTCAAAATATTTGCTTAAATTTCCGATCTTAAATTTCACGTATTCGCCTGAGTTCTTGATCATCTCGTCAAATTCCTCATCGCTTAGCTCTAAAATTTTCTCACTAAAATCTATCGTGCCAACGCCATGTCCCACGCAAGTGGAGAAAATTTTTATCTCCTTTAGCTCGCTTGGAAGCTTGTCGTTGTCGTCCATATGCCTTTTTGTAAGCTTATAAACTTGTATCATCTTTTACTCCAAACCTCGCTATCAACGTCTATCGCAAAGCTTTTATCAGCTTTTGCATATTTTAGATAGACATCATTATGCAAAAGCCCCATGCACTCAGCATATCTAGGATCTTCCTCTTTTTTGATAGCTGTAAGCACAGCCTCTCTTGAAATGCTTGGGTCATGGACATCTTTTGAACATTTGATAGCATTCATATATTTTTCAAAAAGGATTCTACCAAAGATATAGCTCATTAGCCTTCTGCTTTCAGCTTGCAAGTCACGCTCGAACAAAATATCGCCTATGACTGACTTCTCAACTGAAGGTGGCAATGTGTTATCTTCCTCATAGCTTTTTTTATGAAGTTTTTGATCGATGATACCAAGAGCCATGCCAAGGCCGTAAATAATGCTTGCTGGGTGTGGAGGACAGCCTGGGATATAGACATCGACTGGGATTATCTTATCGATGCCGCCCCAAACGCTATAAGCGTCGTGGAAAATTCCGCCACTGCTTCCGCACGCACCAAGAGCAACTACGATCTTAGGATCTGGGGTCGCCTCATAAGCACGAAGAAGCGGATAATACATCTGTCTTGTTACAGGACCGGTGCAAAGCAAAATATCAGCGTGTCTTGGGTTTGCTACAAGTTTAAAACCAAAACGCTCAGGATCCCACATCGGCGTAATAGCTGCAAAAATTTCTATCTCACAGCCGTTACAGCTTCCGCAGTCGATCCTATAAACGCTAAAGCTTCTTTTGATATTTTTTAGATGCTCTAGCTTTGCAGTTAGATCATTTGCTGTTTTTATGTCCTCTGGGACTTGATATAGACTCATTTTATAGCCTCCTCAATGCCTTTTGTTAGCCTTTCAGCAGATTGATTTTTCTTGCACTCTGGGCAGATATAAAGGTAGTCTTTTGCCTCTTCAAGTCTGCCTGAGAGTAAATTTGCTGTGCCAAGCTTTTCAAGGGTGAAATTTATAAGCCTTTTTGGCGTAAATGGCTTGCCACAGCATTTGCAAGTTTGCATCTCGAGCTCGCCCCTTTGTATAAGAGCGCTCTTGTCAAATTTAACCGCAAGCTCAAAGCTATCGCTAAGTCTTACAGCTCCGGTTGGGCAAACCTCATCGCAGCGACCGCAAAATATACAGCGACCACAGTCAAATTCCCAAACAAGCTTTGTTTGCTCATCGTTCATCTTAAGCTCGATGGCATTACTAGGACAAGCAATACCGCAAGCGGCACAACCTACACAAAGATCATATGTGTAGTTTGGCTGACCGCGGAAATTTTCAGGTACAATGTATGGCTCAAATGGATAGGCGTATGTCGCCTTTCCATATTTTTCTGTTATGTCAAATAACTTCATCATCTTAAATCCTTCTTACTAACCCCGCCATCTTGACAGAATTTTTTAAGGTCTTTTTCTGTTAAAATTTTGCTCTTTTTAGTTCTTACATCGACTAATGTAACACGCTCAGTGCATGAGTAGCAAGGGTCAAGCGAGCAAACGATAAGTGCTGCGTCACTTATGTTGTTGCCTCTGAATTGATATCTTAGGCTTGGCCAGTTGTTATAAGTAGCCGCTCTACATCTCCAGCGATACACTTTTTGAGCGCTGCCCTGCATGATCCAGTGAACATTCTCGCCACGTGGTGCTTCATCATGACCAAGTGCAAAATTTTCAGGCTTGATCATAGTCACAGGATCAATCATGATCGGAGTTTGTGGCATTAGCTCAAAGCATTGGCGGATGATGTGGATAGAGCTTTTTAGCTCTTTATATCTAACCATCTCACGAGCAAAAACGTCGCAACCATGCTCAACTGCTACTTCAAATTCTATCTGTTTAAAAAAGTCGTATGGGTGATCGTAGCGGTTATCACGTTTAAAGCCAGAGCCTCTCATATTTGGACCAACTGGGCTAAAGTCACGTGCTATTTGGCGATCTAGGATTCCTACACCTTTCCAGCGACCGATTTGGCGTTTATCCTCCATAACTGCGTCCCAAATTTCTGAAATTTGAACGTCAAGTTTGTTAATGATCTCTAAGCCTTTTTTGATCTCTTGGTTTGTCATATCACGTCTTAAGCCGCCCATAACGACGTTACCGTATGTTTTACGTCCGCCAGTTACTAGTTGAGCTAGCTCCATAGAGTACTCACGAACCCTAAAGATGTGCATAAACGCATTATAGTTACCAGTGACCTCACAAGCTAGACCGATATTTAAAAGGTGGCTGTGAAGACGCTCGATCTCAAGACAGATGACGCGTATAGCTTGAGCTCTTAGTGGAATTTCAAGCTTGATAGCTTTTTCTGCTGCTTCGATACAAGCAATGGCGTGAGCATAACCACAAATTCCACAAACACGCTCTGCAAGATAGCCCATTTGATCATAGTTCATTCTGTTTTCAGCTAGCTTTTCCATACCGCGGTGCTGATAAAATAGACGGTAGTCAGCGTCTATGATCTCGTCACCGTCGCAGAAAAGTCTAAAGTGACCTGGCTCATCTGAAGTAATATGTAGTGGTCCAAGTGGCACATCAACTACTGCATCACCTGTTGGAAACAAAAACTCAGAATCAGGCTCATCTCTATGATCTACTGGATCAGGGCGATAGCGATAATCCATCGCATCTTTTCTAAGTGGGTGAAGTCCGTCTGGCCAGTCATCACTTAAAACTAAACGTCTTTTATCAGGCAAACCTTCGGCTACAAGGCCAAACATATCATAAGCTTCTCTTTCATACCAAACACAAGCTGGTACTAGCGGAGTAACAGATGGAAATGTCGGATCACTTCCCGGAATAAGCGTTTTAACAGTGATGAAGCACTTATCCTCAGCCGCAAAGTCGTCAGCCTCAGTCATCTTGCTACCTTCCATTGAGATAGCGTAGTAAAGTGCATAGCTGCCATTTATCTGGCGCTCGTCGTTTGGTATCATAGTGCTTATAAAGCCGCCAATATCATAATAAAGCGTTTTAACAGCTAGTGGAAGATCATTTCTATCAACCAAAACTGTGATCTGATCGTCTGCTTGACGAGTTACTTCTAAAATTTTTACCTTGGTTTTTAGGATTTCTATAAATTTATCGCCTCTCATTTTAAAGCTCCCATCATTATATTAACACCGTTATCTACTAGCGTATAAAAGCTATCTACGTGCCATACGCCAAAGATTATGATAAGGGCACAAAGTGCTATAAGAGGTAAATTCTCTAACAAACTCATCTCTTTATTATGAACAACCACACCTTTTGGCTCGCCAAAGCTTGCCATGTTAAAGTGCGCAAAGTCAGCTATGAAAATAACTGCAAGTGCAATAGCAAATAGCGCAACTGCGATGTATTGACCACTTGTGATAGCTCCAACAAAAACGTTATATTCACTAACAAATATAGCAAATGCTGGAACACCAACTAGTGAGCAAACAGCCGCGCCAAACATTATAGTGGTGATCGGTGCGATCTTAACCATACCGCCCATCTTACTCATATCTTTGTGGCCGTAAATTCTTGCGATATTGCCTGTTGAGCAAAATGCCAAAGCTTTTGTGAAGCTGTGAGCCAAGCAGTGAAATATCGCTGCAAATAAGCCGTATTTACCGCCAACACCAAGTGCAAATGCGATAACACCCATGTGAACGATTGAGTGGTACGCAAACATTCTTTTTACATTGTGTTGTCTGATTAGGAAAAATCCTGCTACAAAAAGAGTGATAGTTCCTGAAACGATCATTATGCCCTCAACAAAGCTAAATCCAACAGCTTGAGCTGTGATAGCGTAGTATCTTAAGAGTGCTAGCATCGCACATTTTAAAAGTACGCCTGAAAGCAAGGCAGAGATAGGTGCTGGACCTTCAGCGTGAACGTCTGGTAACCAAGTGTGAGTTGGAGCAAGACCAGCTTTTGTACCAAAACCAATTAGAGCAAATACAAAGATAAGTTTTGCCGCATCTGGGTTTAAATTTTTAGCGTTTGCCATTATTCCAGAAAATAGCATAGAAGCTTCGCCATCTCCTAGAGTACTAAATGTGGCTGAATATAAAAGAACAGTCGCATAAAGTGCAAATGCTAGGCCGATTGAGCAAAGAACGATGTATTTATAGCCACTCTCTGTTGATTTTTGATCTTTGTGGATAGCGACAAGAAATACTGAAGCTAGTGTTGTAGCCTCAATAGCAGCCCACATAAACGCAACGTTGTTACAAATAACGCTTAAAGTCATTGTAAAGATAAATACATGGCTTAGTGCATAATATTTTTTAAGATCGCTTAGATGAATGTGTCCATCTTCAAGCTCCCATCTCATGTAGTGGATAGAGTAGAAATTTACTATAAATCCAGTTACAGCGATAAGCACCAAGAAAACACAGCCTAAGCTATCTAAAAACAAAAATTTATCAAAACTATAAAAAGTTCCGCTACTTAAGACTTTAAGAACATTGTTAAGTAAAGCCACCGATGTCGCAGCAGAAAACAAAACGTGAAGTCCGCTTAATACCGCATAATTTTTAGGACTCAAAAACAAGACCAAAGCACCAAGGAGCGGTAAGATAAGTATTAAAGCTAAACTATCCATCTCTAACCCCTTAAATTTGAAGCTTTAGAAGTATCTAAACTATCATAAGCTTTATAAAATCTAATCGCTAGAACGCTCATTATGATAACGGCAAATATCGCATCTGTTAAAATTCCAAGCTCGACTAACTCATGTGAGTTATAAGCCATTAGAGCAAGGCTTAAGTGGATACCGTTTTCAAATAAGCAGTAAGCTAGAATTTGTTTTATAAATGAGTTTCTTAGCATAAAGCCAAAAATTCCCATCATAAAGACTGTTCCAGCTGCGATTAGCATGATCTCTTCTTTGATAAGAGAGAATTTTAAAAATATAGGGTGGATACTCATTGAAAGAGCTAGAGAAAATCCCATAGCAATAACAGGGCTTACAAAAAATCCACCAACTGGCTCATCTTCGCTAACTACACCTAGCTTTTTAACAAGCCAAAATAAGATAGCTGGTACAAAAATAACTTTGGTAAAGAACGCAACGATCGCCCAAGTTGTGAGCTGTTCGGCATTAAATTTCTCAGATAGCAAGAAAAATATGCTAACTAAAAGCAATGTCTCAATCGCATAAGCGATGATAGATAGCTTTAAATTTCTAAGACCAAAAACCGCAAGCGAAGTTACGATCATGCAAATGGCTAAAATATCAAGTGTTTGCATCTCACACTCCTACTACATAAAGTGTTAGTGCAACAAACGAGATAGCAAGTGCACCAAGCGCATTTTTGCGTAAAGATGAAGTCATTTTAAAGCGTGGACCAAAGTTGTCTATAAAGACAGCCGCTACGTAAAATACTCCGGTTTTTATCACAAAAATGATGATAGCTAAGAAAGGATTGCTAAAATTCCATGGCTCAAATATAGTCAGAAAAAGTCCGATCATAGCAAACTGTTTTAATATAAGTGATGCTTGAACTAAACCAAGGTCGCTACCTGCGTACTCGCCAAGCAAGCCTTCTTGAAGCTCTTGTTCTGCTTCAGCTACGTCAAATGGTTTTCTACCAGTTTCAACATACATGCACCATAAAAATGCGATAGAAGCTACGGCAAAACTTGGGATTTGATATCCGATAACACCAGTTTTTACCATCTCTTGGATCTCAATTAAATTTGATGTTTTAGCTGCGAGCATTACGACGATTAGACACATAATCATAACTGGCTCAACATATACGCCCAGCATTTGCTCCCTGCCGCCGCCTGTTGCTGCAAATGGGTTGCCGCTATCCATTGAAGCTGCGCCAAACACAAATCTAAGCAATGCACCAAGATAAAGGATCACAAATATATCTGAATATGCTCCAAATACAGTATCTTTGCTATATGTTATAGGTATAGCAGCTAGAACTGCAGCTGAAGTTGCAAAAAGGAAAAATGGAGCCCATCTAAATACCCAGTGAGAGCACTCAGGGACGGTTCTTCCTCTTCTAAAGAGTTTTATAATATCTCGATATGTTTGAAAGAAATCGCTACCTTGTTTTGATTGAAGTCTAGCTCTTAGTTTTCTTGCCATACCATCAAACAAAGGAGCTACCAAAACGATAACGACTACTTGAAATATCATTAAAAGTATAGTTTGCATTTTCGTCTCCTAAACTAAAAAGTAGCCCACAGCAAGTATGGCACAAAGATAAATTAGGATATAAAGCGTATAGACGTTTGTATATCCGCTTTGAACGATGCCAAGTTTATCAGCAAATTTCATACACCATTTGATGACTGGCTCATAAAACATTCCCCACCAGATATCTTTTGGGTGGTTGTGATATTCAACCGCGTCAAAATAATTTCTAGTAACGATCTTTTTATCAGCTCTAAATAGCCATTGCATGATCTTTCTAAGGTCGCCTGTAAATGGGCCACCTGTCATTTGCATACGTGAGCTATATTTAAAGCCACATGCCCAAGGATCAGTCTCGCGTGGTTTATCTCTGTTTGCTTTCATAACAGCAAGGATGATAAATGGCAAAATCATAGTCGAACATAAAACTAAAGCGATAAGCGGAGTTGAGATCATACTGCCTATTGGTGAAGTTACATTTATAGCACCAAGGCTAGCTTTATAGTCGCTTATAGCGATAGAATTTACAGCTTGCATGATGTAATCAACTATGTAGTTTGCGCCAAGACCAAAGCCAACGCAGCCTATCATTAGGATGATCATACCAAGAACCATGCCTATTGGACTCTCTTTAGCATTTTCCCAAATTTTTTGATCTCTTGGAGTACCTGCAAAGATAACAGCGTAAAGTTTGAGGTGCATGCCGACCAAAACGCCTGTTAGCGCAAGAGCTACGACGCCAAGCGTAAATGCATATCTAACTAATGTTCCCTCGCCCATCGCGCCTTGAAGCATACCTTGATATGTAAACCACTCTGAAACAAAGCCATTTACTGGAGGTAAAGCTGCAATACCCATGATACCTATAAACATACCAAGGCTTGTCCATGGCATCTTTTTAGCAAGACCGCCAAGGATGTCCATATTTTGTGTGTGAGTAGCGTGGATAACTGAACCTGCGCAAAGGAAAAGTAGACCTTTAAATATAGCGTGGTTAACTACGTGGTAGCAACCTGCTAGAAAACCTACTGCTGCAAGTGTTAAATTTCCAGCTGCAACGCCATAAATACCAGTACCAAGACCTAGTAAGATGATGCCTATGTTCTCAACTGAGTGATAAGCAAGCAAAGCCTTGAAGTCGTGTTGGCAAAGAGCGTATAAAACACCAAATAGTGAGCTAGCTGCACCAAGAGCGAGTATCGTAAGGCCAAAATATGTGCTAAGTGGTAAGTAAAGTGTAAATTTAACTAGTGTAAATAGAGCAACTTTGATCATAACGCCTGACATAAGGGCTGAAACGTTTGATGGTGCTGCTGGGTGAGCTTGTGGAAGCCAAACGTGAAATGGCCACATACCAGCTTTGCTACCAAATCCAACCAAAAATAGTGCAAATACAGCAGCAGAAGCACCAAATGGCATCTTAACGCCCATAAATGCGCTAAAGTCTGTGCTTCCTGCATAGTAAGCTGTGATAAGCAAGCCACAGGTGATACAAAATGCACCGATTTGTGCGATACCAAGATATACCATAACCGCTTTAAGTGTATTTTTACCATCATTGACGATGATAAGAAATGATGAAATAAGAGTCATAAGCTCCCATAAAACAACAAAGCAAAATACATTATCAGCGCTAATTACTAGAAGCATTGAAAGGATAAATGTATTAAACAAACATGCAAATACGCCAACGTTTGCTTTTTTGATGTACTCATCTGCATAGCTCATACCATAAACACTACTTGCAAATCCGATGAAAACAACGACAAAGCTAAAGAAATTTCCAAGTGGATTTAGCGCAAATTTTGGCGAATACAAAAAGCCATCCATAAGAGCAAAGCTATCGCTTACTCCCATATTTGCAACAAAGTGACACATCGCGTAAAAACAGCTTAAAGCGCCTAGTCCAAAACCAACCTTTACAGCGGCCTTTGGAGCACAATAAAGCAAGATGCTAACGACGGCACTTACAAGAAATAGCATATAAACCGTAGTCATCTTATGCTCCTTGTCCGTTTAAAATTTTAGTAGCAAATTTATTCGCTGCTTCATAGTCTATCCTCTTGCCAAGTTTATGTTTGCCCTCTTCAGGATCGATCATAATAAGAGCACTTGTCGGACAGACATCAACACAGGCTGGTCCATTTTCACGACCAAAGCACATATCGCATTTAACAGCGATATTTTTTGCGCCTGATTGTGACTCTATCTCAAGGTTGTACTTTGGCTCGACAGCGTAATTTACTGAAGGCATAAGCTCTGCACTTGAGCTTATCGCACCGTAAGGACAAGCGATCGTGCACATCTTACAGCCTATACAAATTTCCTCGTGAAGCTCGATGCAATTATCATTAAATCGCAATGCTCCAGTTGGACACACATTCGCACAAGGACCATCGTCGCATTGTCTACACTGAGTTGGCATAACGCCAGTAGCTTCTCTTAGCACACTTAGCCTTGCACGTGACAGCTTGCCGCGTTCATAAGCGCTCTTAAAACATGCAGCCATGCAGGTTGCACATCCTATACAGCGTTTATAATCGGCAATCACAAATTTATGTTTTTTCATAAATTCCTCCCATTAAACAAGGCTAAACTGCCCTGCTCACTTTTAAAGTGATGGTTAGTCACCAAAATAGAGATAGTTAAATTTTTATTTAACATCTCAAACGCTCCTTCCTAATTTTTGTAATAATTCTATAACTTACAATGAATAAATTCCGTCATCTATCTGACAAATTTTGTATTTTTAAAATTAAATTTTTATTTTATATATCTTTAAGATTATCTACTTAATATCGACTTTTAGGTATATTTATTTGCTAAAGGATAATATTTATTAATAAAATTTTCCTATAAAGAGTAAAAATATCTTAATTAAGTTTAAATTTACAAGTTAATTATTTAAGCTCGGGTTAATTAAATAAAGCTGAAATTTAAAAATCTAAAATATAATCCGACCTTTAAATTTAAAAGGCTTTTTATGGGAATTTTTATAGTCATAGTTTTGTTTATTGTTGCAGTTTTTGTATTTATGAGATTTGCCCCAGTTTTTGGTGGCGTGCCAGACGCCAAGAGCCAAAAGCTGATAGAGGCTTCGCCAAATTTTAACGGCAAAGTTTTTATAAATTTAGAGCCAACGATTGATATGGTAAAAAATAATCCGCAAGCATCTATGCTAAATTACATTCCGCAAGCACTCTTTCCTCCAAAAGATAAGCTACCAACTAAGCCTTTGCCAAATTTAAAATTTGATGCAAAAGCCCTCAAAAATGGCGAGTTTATCTGGCTTGGACACGTTAGCCTCATATGCAAGCTTGATGATAAAACTATCATCACTGACCCAGTTTTGCACCGAGCATTTCCACTGCCAATTGGCGGTAAGCCCTTTGCCTACGAGCATGCTATCACCACTAGTGACTACCCAGATGTGATTGATATCGCTCTCATCTCGCACGATCACTACGATCATCTTGATTACAAAACAATACTCGAGCTAAAGGATAGAATTTGCAAATTTCTAGTGCCACTTGGTGTAAAAGCTCATCTTGTAAAATGGGGCATTGATGAAGACAAAATTTATGAGTTTGACTGGTTTGGTGAGCAAAAAATAGGAAATTTAAACTTCACGTTTTGTCCTTCAAGGCACTTTAGTGGGCGCACATTTAAAAGAAACACGACGCTTTGGGGTGGCTGGGCGGTTGAAGAGGCTGGCTTTAGCTTTTATTTTAGCGGAGATGGCGGATACGGCAAGCATTTTAAGATGATAAATGAGAAATTTGGTGCCTTTGATCTAGTTTTTATCGAAAATGGTGCTTACGGCGATGGCTGGCCTTACGTGCATATGAAGCCAGAGGAGTCAGCGCAAGCGCTAAAAGATCTTGGTGCAAAGCTTGGTGTACCGGTGCACTGGGGCAAATTTGATCTATCTTATCACGCTTGGGATGAGCCAATCAAGCGTTTTGAAAAGGCAGCGATAAAACTTGAGCTAAACTACGCAACGCCGATGATCAGAGAAGTTTTCACCGCACAAAATCCGCCTAGAAAAAAGTGGTGGGAGGAAATTTAGGAATAAAATTTGCTCTAAATTTTAAAATCCAAAAGGAAGCGTAGATGAAAATTTCTGAAAATTTAGCAAATCTAAAAAATGTCATCGATAAAGCTGCAAAAAACGATCTTGATATGAGCGTAACTGGAAGCTTTTTACAAAATTTAGAAAAAGCAAATAAAGAGACTGAAAAAATTTATAAACAGCTAGAAAAAGAGCTAAAAAGCGATGCGCAAATGTTTAAACAATTTGACTTCATGCAGATGATAACAAAGCTTCAATACGGCAACCTAAAGCCAAATGAACGTGAAAAACTACTCAATAAAATGAGCGAGATCGCCAAAGAAATTTAATTTTAAACAGGATTGATGGCAGGGCTAAATTTTGCAGTTTCTGTGAATTTTAGTGGGTTTTAGTGATTGATTTGCTTAAAATAAATTTATTTAAATAGCGACCGTTAAAACTCAGATATATTTCTATTTTATGCCGAAATGCTTATATATTCATAGCTCACATGGTAGTATAGGCATACTACCGCTTTTAGGCTTTTAGGTAAATTTTTAAATTTCATAAATGAGTAATTTCGGCTCCGATTTTAGTGGCAAGCCTTGCGAGACCTAAAATCAATAGTCAATTCTTACGAGAGAATGAAAGTTTAAAATTCGTAAAGCATATAGACCATATAACTCCTATTCTTTTATTAAGGGAGAAGGGAGCTTAAATTACGGTCTGCTTGCAGTTGCGAGCTAGCAAAGCAAAAGAACTCCCTTCACCCTTAACAATCCCTCTTCCCTGACACGTTCAAAAGGGCATGCTCTAGTGCTAAAGCACTGCATGCAGTTTTGTTAATTTCAATCAAACTTTAATGAGTAATTTCGGTTCTAAAATTTGAGTTAAGCGGTAAGTGAAGCTAGATTTTAGTAGTCAGCTCTTACGAGTGAATGAAATTTTAAAATTTATAAGAGTATTTGATCAAATTTACAAAAACGAATTTAAAGAATACCTATTTATATATGTAAATTTACCAGAGAGGATTTAAGAGCCAAAGAGGCTCTTAAATTTTAGTGTAGTTCGCTCCAAACTTTGCGTTTCCAAAGCCAAGCAAAAATTCCTAAGATAAAGAAGTAGATCATGACATAAAGCCCTGTGCTCTCGCGCTCAGCCTTCTTCTTGTCACCTACTTTTTGGATATAAGCTACCACATCGTCTTCAGCGGCTTTATTTAAACCAACTCTTGGCATTGCAGTACCTGGTAGCATCTTTTGAGTATCGTTTATAAATTTATGTAAATACTCATCGCCTTTTGAACGGATCATCATCGATAGATCAGGTGGGTTTGAGCCCATATAAGCAACAAGGCTTACTTTGTTGCTAAATGCATATTTTTTGTCATATTTTATATCATGACATCTTTGACATGCATCAGCGAAAACCTTTTCTTCGGTGATCTTATTATTTGCCTTTTCATAATCAGCAGATACCTTTTTCAAATAAGCTACTATATCGGCAGTCTCAGCATTTATATCGCCACCAGCACCCATAAATGCGGTCATCGGAAATGGATGCTCGTCATTAAATTTATGAGTTAGCTTTAAAGCCATAGTTGGGTTTTTAATAAGCGCAGCCAAGAATTTATCATCATAAATTTTACCAGCGGTACTAAGATCTGGTGGCACTACACCAAAGCTTTGACTAGCTGTCTCAGCATCCATACCAGCTGGCATACCTGCTGCTTCTATACCGTGGCATCCTGTACATCCTGCTGCTACAAAAGTATCAGCACCCTTTGTAGCGTCACCTTTTGTAAGATCGATAGAGTTAATGTCATTCCAAAATGCTGTATAGTCATCAAGAATTTTTTGTGCTACTTCTACATCTTTTGTAGCCGCGTCTATACTTGCCTTATTTCCACTAGCCTTAGCAGTCTCAAGTGCTGTCTTTTTTTGCTCTAAAAAGTGCTTTGCATAGTCAGTATCTTCTTTTGAGAAGTTATACTCAGCATTTGCAGTATGAGGGTGAAGCTTTGTGTGAGCATAAGGCTCGATACCCCAATATAAAACACCTGAAAGAATAACAACAATGGCAAAAATTTTAAACTCTTTCATGATTAGTCCCTTTTTCTTTCAAGTATTGTTATAACTGGCAACGCAATTATAAATAAGAACAAGAATAGTAATGATGAATAAAATCCTATCCAGTCATTATAACCACCTGTTGGGAGTTTGCCATATATCGATAAAACGATAAGATCGACAACTAAGACCCAAAACCATATAAAAAATAGTGGTCTTTTGTGAGCTGGAGCTACAAGGTCGCTTCTATCAAGAAGAGGTATAAGCATAAATGCAACACCCGCAAACGCAAATGCAATAAGACCGATATTATAAGCAGAAATTCCAGCTATATCAAAGAAGAAACCACGTAAAATTTCATATTGCCACAAGAAATACCACTCTGGATAGATATGTGGTGGGGTTTTTAGTGGATTTGCTGGCTCAAAGTTGATAGGGTCCATTGCAAAGTTGAAGTGATAGCAAACAAGATAGATGACAAATATCATAAAGAATGATACATACATAAAGTCTTTTGCCAAAAATCCTGGCCAAAATGGTATAACTTTAGATTTCGCTCTATCGCCGTGTAGATACTCTTGTGCCTCTACTTCAAAGTCTATATCTTCGCTTGTTAGGTTATTAACGTGTGGAACTCTTAAAGAGTAGAAGTGAATAACCAAAACAGCTATCGTTACAAGTGGCAATAAACAAACATGAAGCATAAAAAATCTAGTAAGTGTTGAGTCGCCAACTGCGTAATCACCTCTAATCCACTCAACTAAAGCATCGCCGATAACTGGTACACCGCCAAAAAGCTGAGTGATAACAGTTGCCGCCCAGTAGCTCATCTGTCCCCATGGGAGCATATAACCACTAAATGCCTCTGCTGAAAAACAGATAAATAGCACCATACCACTTATCCAAATGACCTCTCTGCCTCTTTTATATGAACCATAGTAAAGTCCAGTAAGCAAGTGAATATACATGATAAGAAATATCGTAGAAGCTGAAACTGCGTGAATGTGACGCCAAAGCCAGCCATACTCGACCTCTTGCATGATAGTATAATTTACACTATCAAATGCTAAATTTACATCTGGCTTGTAATACATTAAAAGTAAAAAACCAGTAACAATTAAGAGCATAAAAAGCGTTGTTAAAATAACGCCCATTGCCCAAAGGAAATTTATATTTTTTGGAATCCAGTATTCGCTAACTAGAACCTTCATAAGTTTTGTAAAAGCTAGGCGTTGATCAAGCCAGTCAATAACGCCAGTTGATTTATGAGCTAAAGACATTGCTATCCTCCTAAGCTTTTGCTACTAATTTTTCGTATTCTGGGCTTGTTTCGCCTAGAACTAGCTTGGTTCCATCGATCTTAAATGGTGGTATATCAAGTGGTCTTGGAGGAGGTCCGTATGTTTGCATTCCGTCGGCATTAAATTCGCCGCCATGACAGGCACATACAAACATTTGTTTACTTGCTTTATACTCAGGTATACAGCCAAGATGCGTGCAAAGTCCGATAAGAACTACGTATCTAGCATCCCCTACGACAACATCTCTTTTGTCATTTTTAGCCATATCAGGACTTTTTTTGAGGATGAAAATAGGCTTTTTACGCCATTCAACCTGCCTCATTTCTCCATCTTTGATCGGACTTAGATCAACTGTTGTAAAACCAGCAGCTTTTACGCTTGGAAGCGGATCCCAAGTCTTTTTAACAGCCACTAGTGACATAGCGCCGCCGACAGCTGCCACAGCACCAAACGCAAGGCCGATAAAGCTACGTCTTTCTTGCTTTACTGACATTAAATTCCTTTCTATAAATAAATTCTTAACGATTATACTCTCAAAAAATTAAAAAAGTATAATTTCTAAATATAATCTGCAAAAATAATGTTAATTTTAGCTTAAACGTAAATCTTGATTTTAAGATAAAAATTTTAAGCTTTATGGCTTTTTGAAATAAATCTAAAATCAAAATCAGCCAAGCCTTTTCTCATTCATCTTTATATAAATATGTAAGATATCAATCGCAGCTGGCGTGATACCTGAAATTTCACTCGCAGCAAAGAGCGTCGGCGGAGCAAATTTCTCAAGCTTTTCGACCACTTCATTACTAAGGCCACTAACACTTCTAAAGTCAAAATTTTCAGGAATTTTTACATCCATCATATCTTTCATTTTTTCTATCTGATTTTTTTGCTCATTTATGTAGTGCTGATATTTACACTCGGTTAAAATTTGATCCACACTCGCATCATCTAAATTTGCAAATTTCTGATCAAGCTTTCTTAGTTTCTCAGCTGTAAAGCTCTTGCGTGCGACAATCTTTTGAAGGCTCACATTTTGGCTTATTGGCTCTTCATCAAGGCTGGCTAAAAGCTCTAAATTTTGCTTGCTCGGCGTAATTTGCGTATTGTTAAGGTAAGCAAGGCCATCTTTTAAATTTTGCCTGATAGCTTCAATTTCATTAAAAGTCTCATCATCAAGAAGCCCAAGCTCATGGCCATATCCGCCAAGCCTTAAAATGGCATTTTCCTCACGCAAAAGCAAGCGGTACTCTGCCCTACTCGTAAACATTCTATATGGCTCTTTTGTCCCTTTTGTGACAAGATCGTCGATCAAAACGCCGATATACGCCTCATCACGGCGCAAGATAAGCGGCTCTTTATTATCCAGTGAAAGAGCTGCATTTATGCCTGCCATTAGCCCTTGAGCACCGGCCTCCTCGTATCCAGTCGTGCCGTTTATCTGCCCAGCCAGATAAAGCCCTTTTACTTTTTTGGTCTCCAAACTATGTTTTAGCTGTGTTGGCTCGATGTAGTCATATTCGATAGCGTATCCATGCCTTACGATTTTTGCATTTTCAAAGCCCTTTACAGAGCGTAGCATTTGCACTTGCACTTCATAAGGCAGGCTCGTTGAAAAGCCGTTTATGTAGTACTCTGTCGCTTCAAGTGTCTGAGGCTCGATGAAAAGGTGGTGTCTATCGCGGTCGCCAAAGCGGTTTATCTTATCCTCTATACTTGGGCAATATCTTGGTCCTATACCCTCAATCTGGCCTGTAAAAAGTGGCGCTTTGTCGAAATTTGAGCGAATTATCTCATGCGTAGTTTCGTTTGTATAGGCGATATAGCATGGCAGCTGCGTTGGGGAGAAATTTTTAGTTCTAAAGCTAAATGCAACTGGCTTTGCGTCGCCATCTTGCTTTTCTAAAATTTTAAAATTTATCGTTTTTGCATCGATCCTTGGGCATGTTCCAGTCTTTAGCCTACCTAAATTTAGCCCAAGCTCTCTTAAACTGCCACTAAGATCCTTTGCGCTTAGCTCGCCCACACGGCCAGCTTCAAGTTTGTTAAATCCAACATGAATTAATCCATTTAAAAAAGTGCCAGTTGTGATTATCACCTTTTTTGCATTATAGATGTTATTTAGGTGGGTTTTAACGCCCGTTACTTCGCCATTTTCGCTTAAAATTTCAGTGGCGATCTCTTGAGAAATTTCTAAATTTGGCGTGTTTAAAAGCAAATTTCTCATATAAACTCTATATCTATCCATATCGATCTGAGCGCGACTACCACGTACTGCTGGGCCCTTGCTCTCATTTAGCACGCGAAACTGGATGCCAACAGCATCGGTTGTAAGTCCCATTTGGCCACCAAGCGCGTCTATCTCTTTTACAAGATGTCCCTTTGCAAGACCACCGATAGCTGGATTACAGCTTGCAGCGCCTATTTGCTCGGCCAAGATCGTGATAAGTAAAGTTTGCTTGCCCATTCTAGCAGCTGCAAGACTAGCCTCAATACCTGCATGTCCGCCGCCAACGACGATTATTTCATAGTTCATGATAAAATTTTCCTATTTTTTGATTGCGTGATTTTATCCAAAAGCATATAAAATTTAAATTTTTTAAAAATTCTTATTGCCAAATTTAATGTAGAGTTTTTTATTAATAATATTTTAAATATTTTGCTGTTAGATTTACAAAATTTTTAAAATCACAAAGGTCTTTCTATGATGAGTTTATTAAAAGTTGCTGGCTTTTTGCCCTACCTTGCGATCGCATTTTTAAATGCAAGCGTCGATCTAGCACACAAAATCACCATACAAAATGTTCTTTTAAAAACATACGATGGCGATATACTTTTTATCCTAACAGCCGTCATAAACGCAATGATCTTGCTGCCATTTATATTTTTATTTTCGCCCTCAAGCTTTATAAATGATAAATTCTCAAAGACAAAAGTCATAAGAATTTGTGCTATTTTTGGCCTTGTCATTAGTGTCGCGGTACTTTTTAGCTATCTTGCAGGTGCTTTTGGCGTAGCTTTTGCACTCACACTCATACTAGCCGCTCAAAGTGCGATCTACTCGCCAGCAAAATACGGCATCATCAAAGCCCTGGTCGGCCCTGAGCGCCTTGGCACAGCAAACGGCATCATCCAAGCGCTCACCATTGTTGCGATACTTTTTAGCTCATTTTTGTTTTCATTTATATTTGAAAATTTATACATCCAAGGCGAAAATTCAGAAGAAATTTTAAAAAGCGTCTATCCTATTGGCGTCTTTTTGGTTGTTTTTAGCGCACTTGAAGCGTATTTTGCTTATAAGTTACCTTGCATTGATGAAAAAGACGAAACAAGCGAAAATTTTGATATTAAAAAATATATTAGCCTTAGCTATTTAAGAGAAAATTTAAAAGAAGTAAGGTCAGATAAAAATATCTGGCTAAGCATCGCTGGACTTAGTATATTTTGGGGAATTTCTCAGATCATCATCGCAGCTTTCCCAGCTCATTACAAAGCCGTTTTTAACGACGACAGCTCGCTAGCGGTGCAAGCAATTCTAGCAGCAAGCGCCATAGGTATAGCATTTGGCTCATACGTGGCTGGCTCTATGTCAAAGCTACATATCGAGCTTGGTATCGTGCCGATGGGTGCTATTGGTATATTTTTCTCGCTTTTATTTTTCGCATTTGGCTCAAGCATCGGCGTAGTGAGCCTTAGCTCATTTGCATTTGGCTTTTTTGGTGGAATTTTTATAGTGCCACTAAATGCGATGATCCAGTACTTTGCCCCGCAAAAGACCACCGGCAAGATAATGGCGGCAAACAACTTCTTACAAAACGTCTCAATGTTGCTATTTTTAGCCATTGGCATAGGTTTAGTGTATTTTGAAATTTCAACCACTGGGCTCTTTGTCTTTACAGCGCTTGTTTGCTTAATTGGCAGTTTTTACGCCATTTTGCAGCTTCCACACCTTTTTACAAGGCTACTTTTACTGCCATTTTTAAAGACAAAGTACCGCTTTTTTGTAGAAGGCCTTCAAAATTTACCACAAAGTGGCGGCGCACTACTTCTTGGCAATCACATCAGTTGGATCGACTGGCTCGTGCTTCAAGCTGCAAGCCCAAGGGGCATAAGATTTGTCATGTATAGAACGATCTATAACAAATGGTATCTCAAGCAAATTTTTAAATTTTTTAAAGTGATCCCAATAGGCGCAGGGGCAAGCAAAGAGTCCATAGAGCTAGTTAGGGAGTGCCTAAAAAATGGCGAAGTGGTCGCACTTTTTCCGGAAGGCCACATCAGCTACAACGGTCAGATAAATGAGTTTCAAAAGGGCTTTGAGCTTATCATCAGAGATCTAGAAGAAATTTGCATCGTGCCATTTTACCTTCGTGGCCTTTGGGGCTCGAGCTTTTCAAGAGCTAGTAAATTTTACAAAGACCTCACTTCTAAAAACGGCAGACGCGACATCATCGTCGCCTTTGGCAAGCCGATAACCACATTTATAAACGCTGCAAAGATGAAGCAAAAGGTGCTTGAGCTTAGCTTTTCATCGTGGGAGAGCTTTATCTCAAGGCAAAAACCACTAGCCGAGGAGTGGCTAAACAACGCAAAAGAGGATAAATTTAAAGAGTGCGTGAGCGACAGCACTGGGCTAAATTTAAGCAACTTGAAATTTATAACAGCCGTTTTAGTCTTTATCAAAATTTTCAAACGAGAGCTAAAAGATGAGAAAAATATAGGCATCTTGCTACCTAGTTCAAGTATCGCAGCAATAGTAAATATGGCGCTTCTTGCGATGGGTAAAGTAAGTGTAAATTTAAACTATACGCTTAATGTTACCTCGCTAAATCACGCCCTAAAAAAAGCAAATATAAATACGGTGATCACATCTAGCAAATTTCTTGAAAAACTTGTACTTAAGGGCTTTGATCTAAAAGATGCGATGAGTAACAAGGCCAAATTTGCAGAAGATCTCTCAGCTAGCGTCTCAAAAAGAGAGAAATTTTTAGCGCTTTTAACTGCATTTTTTGCCCCAGTTTGGCTTATTAAGCTTTGCTATTTTAAGCGTGTAAGCTTAGAGGATACGGCTACCATTTTATTTAGTAGTGGCAGTGAAGGCGAGCCAAAAGGCATCGAGCTAAGCCACAAAAATTTACTTGCAAACATTAAGCAAATAAGCGAACTTTTAAATTTCAAAAAAGATGACGTGATCTTAAACTCACTCCCTGTTTTTCACTCATTTGGACTAACGGTCACCACGCTCATGCCACTTTGCGAGGGCATAAAAATGGTAAGTGTGCCTGATCCAACAGATGGAGCGACTATCGGCAAAATGGCTGCAAGACACAGCGCTAGCATCATCTTTGGCACCTCAACATTCTTTAGGCTCTACACAAGAAATAAAAAGCTTCATCCACTGATGTTTCAAAGTGCCAGAATGGTCGTAGCTGGGGCTGAAAAGCTAAAACCTGAGATAAAAGATGAGTTTAGGCTCAAATTTGGCATAGAAATTTATGAAGGTTATGGCGCGACCGAAACGGCGCCGGTGGCGGCTGTAAATATGCCAAATATCCTAGAAAAAGAGAGCCTAAAAGAGCTTACATTTAATAGACCTGGCAGCGTTGGCATGCCTCTGCCTGGCACGATCATCAAGATAATCGACCCAGAAACGCTTGAAGAGCTAGAAACTGGCACCGACGGACTCATCGTCATTGGCGGATCGCAGGTGATGAAGGGCTATCTAAACGACGAAGCCAAGACAAGCGAGGTAATCACGCAAATTGACGGCGTAAGATACTATAAAACCGGCGATAAAGGCCACATAGACGAAAACGGCTTTGTATTTATCGTCGATAGATACTCAAGATTTGCCAAGATAGGCGGCGAGATGATAAGCCTTGGAAGCGTCGAAGAAGAGCTTGCAAAGGTGCTTGGAAGCGACGTTGTCTTTAGCAGTGCAAATGTACCAGATAGCAAAAAGGGCGAAGCGATCGCGCTTTTAGTAAAAAGTGGCACAGAGCCTGAGAATATCGAGCAAATTTTAAAAGAAAGTAGCCTAGCTCCGATAATGATGCCAAGCTATATCTTTATCGTTGATGATATCCCAACACTTGCAAGCGGCAAGGTTGATTTTAAGGGCGTAAAAGCTCTAGCGGTCTCACTTTTAGCGGAGTGAGGCACCGCCCTCTTTCTTTGTAACAAAATACTACCCAGGTTGCAGTTGCGACTGATATTTGCATAAATCTTAAAAATTTTTTGCAAAGAGTTTTATATAAAAATTTCTATTGCTTTTTAAATTTGGTGCAATTCGTGCGATTGTTTGCTAAATTCTGCCTTTACAAAATTTTACTGGCAGATCATAAAAGATGATGCTATACAAATAGTGAACAAATGGGCTATAACGTAGAAAAAGGTAACAAAGTGCTGCTAATTAAGATAAATTTTGCCCTAAATGAGCTTAGCAAGGAAGGAGCTTTAAGCGAAATTTCGCTTAAATACTTCGGCAAAGATATTTCTAAATAAGGAGAATTAATGAATTTTAAGCCCATTTTTGGCTTGATCGCAGGTGCTTTTTTAGCTTTAAATTTAAATGCTTCAACTATTAAAAAAGGCGAACTTACCGTCGCAACTGAAGGCACTTACTCACCTTACTCATTTTACGATGAAAAGGGCGAGCTAGTAGGATATGACGTAGATATTGCAAGAGCCGTAGCGCAAAAGCTAAATTTAAAAGTTGAGTTTCTAACAGCTCCTTGGGATGCGATGCTTGCGGCTTTTGATGCTGGTAAGGCCGATGTTGTATTTAATCAAGTAAGTATAAACGAAGATAGAAAGAAAAAGTATGGTATGAGCGTACCTTACACTATGCCATATCCGGTAATTGTCGTGCATAAAGATAATAACGACATCAAAAGTTTTGCTGATCTAAAAGGCAAAAAGAGCGTGCACTCTGCGACTAGCAACTGGGCAGCGATAGCCGAGAAAAACGGTGCAACAGTGGTTGTGGCTGATGGCTTTAGCAAAGGCGTGGAGCTTATCATTTCAAAAAGAGCTGATGATACGATAAACGATAACGTTACATTTTTTGACTACATCAAACAACGCCCAAATGCGCCGCTAAAAATCGCATACACAAGCAACGAGCCGATGCCAACAGCTGCAATCGTTAAAAAAGGCAACACTGAGCTATTAGAGGCGATAAACAAAGCACTTGACGAGCTAAAAGCCGAGGGCAAGATAAGTGAAATTTCGATGAAATATTTTGGAAAAGATATTTCAAAATAAAGGATTAAAATGAAATTTACAAATTTATTAAAAGTAGTAGCCGTGCTTGCAATGGCTTTAAATTTACAAGCAAAAACTATAAAAGATGGCGTGCTAACAGTAGCAACTGAAGGCACTTACGCGCCTTTTACATTTTATAATGACAAAAATGAGCTAGTAGGATACGACGTAGATATCGCAAAAGCAGTAGCACAAAAGCTAAATTTAAAAGTTGAGTTTCTAACAGCTCCATGGGACGCGATGCTAGCTGCATTTGACGCTGGCAAGGCAGACGTTGTGTTTAATCAAGTTAGCATAACTGATGAGAGAAAGAAAAAATATGCTTTTTCAGTGCCTTATACCGTGACATTTGGCGCTATCATCACTAGAAAAGACAATAACGATATAAAAAGTTTTGCTGATCTAAAAGGTAAAAAAGATGCCGACTCAGCGACTAGTAACTGGGCGAAAGTCGCTGTAAAATACGGTGCTGAACACGTCGTAACAGATAGTTTTGCTAAAAGTATGGAGCTTCTTATATCAAGACGTGTAGATGCTGTTGTAAGAGATAACATCGTATTTTACGACTTTATAAAAGAGCGTCCAAACGCACCTGTGAAGATAGCTGCCTCACTTGACGAGAAAGACTACACAGCAGCAGCTGTTAAGAAAGACAACGCCGAACTTGCAGAGCAAATTTCAAATGCACTAAACGAACTTTCAAAAGATGGAAAACTAGAAGCCATCTCAAAAAGCTACTTTGGCAAAGACGTCTCAAAATAAATTTATAAACCAACAAGGCAAAAATGGAAAATTTAGATAGAGTGATCGAGCTTGTTTCAAGCTCGACGCTACCGATGATCATCGCACTTTTAAAAGTGACGATCCCACTTACTTTGCTCTCGTTTTCGCTAGGGCTTGTCATCGCCATTATCACAGCAGTAGCAAGGCTTTCAAATATAAAAATTTTAAAATTGATATTTGCCACCTACGTTTGGATATTTCGCGGCACGCCACTTCTTGTGCAGCTTTTCATCGTATTTTACGGGCTTCCTAGCATCGGCGTCACACTTGATACTTGGAGTGCGGCGACTATTGCATTTAGTCTAAACGTGGGTGCTTATGCGTCTGAGTCCGTAAGGGCTGCCATTCTTTCTGTGCCAAAAGGTCAGTGGGAGGCTGCCACATCGCTTGGCATGACGCACTATCAAATTTTAAAGCGTATCATCGCACCTCAAGCAGTGAGGATCTCGTTGCCACCGCTTTCAAACACATTTATAGGCCTTGTTAAAGACACTTCACTAGCAGCTTCTATAACGATGGTTGATATGTTTATGGTCGCTCAAAGGATCGCAGCAAGGACCTTTGAGCCACTCATCCTCTACATCCTAGCAGCACTTATCTATCTAGTGGTTTGCACACTTTTAACCTATCTTCAATCAAGGCTTGAAAAAGCTGTCTCAAGGTATGTCTAATGGCTATAAATTTTAAAAATATAAGCAAATCTTACGGCGATCATTTGGTGCTAGATAACATAAACACAAGCTTCAAAGAGGGACAAACGACCGTGATCGTTGGCTCATCTGGTTGTGGTAAATCAACACTTCTTAGATGCATAAATTTACTTGAGATTCCACAAAGTGGCATTTTAGAAGTAGATGACAGAGCTGTAAATTTTAAAGAGAAACTTAGCTCAAAAAAGCTTTTAGAAATTCGCAAAAAAACAGGCATGGTTTTTCAAAGCTTTAACCTTTTCCCACACCTAACAGCGCTTCAAAATGTCACCGAAGCTCCGATCTATGTTCAAAAAAAGGATAAAAACGAAGCAATAAAAGAGGCAAAAGAGCTTTTAGCTAAAGTGGGGCTTAGCCACAAAGAAGATACCTATCCAAACAGGCTCTCAGGCGGACAAGCACAGCGCGTGGCCATCGCTAGAGCCTTAGCTGTAAATCCATACTTTTTACTACTTGACGAGCCTACAAGCGCGCTTGATCCAGAGCTTGAGGCTGAAGTTTTAAAGGTCATCTTATCTCTTGCAAAAGAGAAAAAGTCTATGGTCATCGTCACTCATAATATGAATTTTGCTAGAAAGATAGCTGATAGAATTTTGTTTTTAGATAAAGGCGTGATCGCATTTGATGGCTTGGTAGATGAGTTTTTTAATAGCCAAAACGAAAGAATAAAAAGCTTCATCTCCGCTATGGATATATGAAAATTTTAGCTAGAGTTTTTCTAGCTAAAATTACATTAAGCAAAATGAGGCTTTATCTGCTCGATCCAAGCTGAAATTCTACCCTCAGTTTTGTCGCTCTCGTTATCAGCGTCAAGTGCTAAGCCTACAAATTTTCCATTTCTTACAGCATCAGAGCCATCAAATGTATATCCATTGGTGCTAACCTCACCAACTACCTTTGCGCCAGCTTTTACAACCTCATCATAAAGCTTTGCCATGCCGTTACAGTACTCATCAGAGTAGCTCTCGCTATCGCCCATGCCAAAAACAGCGACTGTTTTTCCGCTTAAATTTAACGCTTTAAAGTCAAACGCATCCCAGTCATCTTGAAGATCACCACTACCCCAGGTTGATGTACCAAGGATGAGCTTATCAAAGCTATTTATCTTCGCTGCGTCTACATCAGCAACGTTTAAAAGCTCATTTTCAAGGCCTAGACCCTCACTTATAAGTTTTGCTGCATCTTCGGTATTTCCCATGCTGCTTCCATAAACTATACCTATCATTTTTATCCTTTTTAAAAAATTTTACTAATAATCGTATAAGGCACAAGCTTGATCAAACCTCTCGCATAACAGTGCCTAACCTCAACGTGTCGCCTAAATTCCTCATTTCTAGGAAAAACGATATAAACCATCTCGCACTCGTGACCAAGCACACCGACAGCTCTATCTATATCGTCGTTTAAATTTCTCATATCATCAAAGCTCACTTTTTTAAAGCTTGGCATGATGCTGAGCAAATTTTTACCATCTTTTTTAACCGAAATGACACCGCTATTTAGCATGACCTCTTTATCTTGATGGCGGAGGCGTATTTTATCATAAACAAATTGACAAAACATCTGTGCCGCATCGATGCAAAACTCAAATTTTCCACTTGCATAAAGCATTTTTATCATCTTTGCAGCCGCCATTTTTGGCTCTTTTGCTATAAATTTTATCTTTGAAAAGTCACCTTTTAAATAAGCATTTATGATGATATTTGATGAAATACAAAAGCGGTCTGCTGGCTTAAAATTTAGACATTTCTCACGAAGCAGGAAATTTATCCTGGCCTCAAAAATTTCTTTGAAATTTAGAAATTTAGCGTAAGAAAGTGGTATTTTTAGCTCACTTTCTACACCAGAATTATAAAGTGCAATAAAAATTTTTGCACGCGAAAGCCTATCAAGCTTTGCAAAAATATTTGGAGTTATTTCGCCAATATCTGATAAAAGCCCGAATCTCATTGATTATTCTTTGCATCCAAATTCCTTATCTAGCCCAAAGACCTTGCAATACTCGCAAAATACGCAGCTAACACTTCTTTTTGCACAAACAATTGGAATATTTCTCTTTTTTGCTTGAGTTTTAATAGTCTTCATAGTGTTGTGGTTTAAAAAACTAGTTAGCATCACCACACACTCGGTATCTTGAGGAATTGGCTTGCGATTTACACGGTTTTCATTTCTAGCATCCCAGTGTTCTATCTTCTCAGCTCCCAAATCATGTAAAACTGCCTTGATAGGCGTTATCTCATCTGCACCGATAACTAAAACTGACATAATAAGCTCCTAAAATTTATTCATTTTCTGATAATGATTATAAGGAAGCTTAACTAAAATTTTTCTTAGTTATGATATTTATTATCACTTATATGTAGAAATTTGTAACGTTTTGCTTAGATATTTAAACATCTAAACTCTTTTAATCTTAGATACCGTAAATAAAAATATGATAAGTCCGCTTGCGGCAAAAAAACTACCAACATTACCGATATTTTGCTCGCCTAAATGAACTATCGTTTGATGCCCTATTAGCGCCCCTGCTCCGATGCCTATGTTATAAATAGCCGAAAATATCGCCATTGCAGCATCAGTTGCATTTGAGGCAAGATTTAGCACTTTTATTTGAAAGCTCATATTTACACCAGCTATGCCAAGCCCCCAAATAAAGGCCAAGACTAGCATTAAAACTTCATTTTTAGCAATAAAATTTAACAAAAGCAAGCAACATAAAATAAGCATGATAGAAATTGCTGAAAATGCATTTGGAATGAGCTTATAAAATTTAGAGAAAAGCAGGCTTGCAACTACGCCAGCAACGCCAAATATAAGCAAGAATATTGTGATAAATTTTCCATCAAAGCCACTGATATCTTTTGCAAATGGCTCAATGTAACTATAGGTGCTAAAATGCGCACTTATGATAATTGCCGTTAGTAAAAATATGACCATTAAAAGACCATTTCTTGCAAGCTCTGGCAAGCTTTTAAGTGAGCCTGAGTTTTTACTTGGCAGAAGTGGCAAAATTTTATATAGCCAAGCTCCAACACCAACAGCAAAAATTCCGATCAGCCCAAAAGTCACACGCCAACCAAGTGCGTCACCTAAAATTCTTCCAAGTGGTAGACCAAGTATCGTCGCTAGTGATGTGCCAAGAGCTAGCAATCCAAGAGCTTGCGAGCTTTTATTTATCGGTGCTAGCCTAACAGCAAGTGAAGCAGTGATAGCCCAAAAAATGGCATGGGCAATAGCTATCATCAACCGAGCAACAATTAAAATTTTAAAATTCCAAGCAAAGGCGCAAAGCGTATGAGCTACAACAAATACGATAAAAACTTTTAAAAGAAGAGATCTTCGCTCTAAATTTGCAGTTAAAAGCATAAGCGGTAAAGAGAGTATAGTGACGCTCCACGCATAAATCGTGATGATAAGACCGGTATCAGCCGTGCTCATATCAAAGTCTTTTGCAATATCACTTAAAAGTGGCACTGGGACAAACTCAGTAGTGTTAAATATAAAAGCACAAAAAGCAAGAGCTATAACCCTTAAATAGGCTACCCTATGAACACTTATCAAATTTTATCCTTAATTTTATTTTTTCATTACGGTAATGGAATTTTGCTTAAAGTTAGTAATTTAAAAGGCAAAATTCTCAGAATTTATTAATGACATAGATTAATAGTAGATTTTGGAAACTAGCTCTATAATAAAAGATTTTTAAAAATCGTAAGAAAATTTAAGGCGGAAAAATGGCTAAAATAATGAAAACTATGGACGGAAACGAGGCTGCGGCGCACGCGGCTTACGCATTTACGGAGGTTGCAGGCATCTACCCGATCACTCCTAGCTCGCCGATGGCAGACTACACCGATATGTGGGCGGCTCAGGGCAAGAAAAATCTATTCGGTATGCCCGTTAAAGTCGTCGAAATGCAAAGCGAGGGCGGGGCTGCGGGCACCGTGCACGGCTCGCTGCAAGTAGGCGCTCTGACTACCACATACACGGCTTCGCAAGGGCTTTTGCTAAAAATCCCGAATATGTACAAAATCGCAGGCCAGCTGCTACCGGGCGTCATCCACGTGAGCGCGCGCTCTATCGCGGCCCAGGCGCTTTCTATCTTTGGTGACCATCAGGACATTTATGCCTGTCGCCAAACGGGCTTTGCGATGCTAGCAAGCGGCTCCGTGCAAGAGGTCATGGATATCGCCGGTGTCTCGCATTTAGCGGCGATCAAAGGTCGCGTGCCGTTTTTGCATTTTTTTGACGGATTTCGTACGAGCCACGAGATACAAAAGGTCGAGGTGCTTGACTACGCGCACTTTGATAGGCTTCTTGACCGCGAGGCGCTGCAAAAATTTAGAGACGAGGCGCTAAGCCCCGAGAGCCCGAAAACTCGCGGCACGGCTCAAAACGACGACATCTACTTCCAGACGCGCGAGCTAGCTAACCGCTACTACGACGCGGTGCCTGATATCGTGGCCGAGTATCTAAAAGAAATTTCAAAAATCACGGGACGCGATTATAGACCGTTTAATTATTACGGCGATCCGCACGCTACGCGCATCGTGGTCGCGATGGGTTCGGTAACGCAAACTCTAGAAGAAGTCGTCGATTACCTACGCGCAAAGGGCGAAAAAGTAGGCGTGCTAAAAGTGCATCTATACCGTCCGTTTAGCCTAAAATACCTCTTTGACGTGATGCCTGAGACGGTAGAAAAGATCGCCGTGCTAGACCGCACGAAAGAGCCCGGAAGCCTCGGCGAGCCGCTATATCTGGACGTCAAGGCTGCGTTTTACGGACGCAAAAATCAGCCCGTGATCGTAGGCGGCCGCTACGGCCTAAGCTCAAAAGACGTCGATCCTGCTCAGATGCTAGCTGTATTTGAAAACCTAAATTTAGAGGGGCCCAAGAACGGCTTTACCGTCGGTATCGAGGACGACGTGACCTTCACCTCGCTAAAAGTCGGCGAGAAAATTTCGCTAAGCGACGCAAGCGTGAAAGAGTGCTTATTTTACGGTCTTGGCGCGGACGGCACGGTGGGGGCGAATAAAAACTCCATCAAAATCATCGGCGACAAAACCGAGCTTTACGCGCAGGCGTATTTTGCCTACGACAGCAAAAAATCAGGCGGCTATACGCGCTCGCATCTGCGTTTCGGTAAAAACCCGATCCGCTCGACCTACCTCGTCTCAAATCCGCACTTCGTAGCCTGCTCGGTCGCGGCATATCTTGAAATTTACGACGTCATAGACGGTATCCGCGAGGGCGGGACGTTCCTGCTAAACTCGATCTGGGACGCCGAGCAGACGGTCGCTAAACTACCGAATAAAGTAAAGAAAATTTTGGCCGTTAAAAAGGTAAATTTCTACATCATCAACGCCACTAAGCTAGCTCGCGAGATCGGGCTAAAAAACCGCACGAACACCATTATGCAGTCGGCGTTTTTTAAACTTGCGGACATCATCCCGTTTGCCGACGCGCAAAAATACATGAAAGAATACGCGCACAAAGCCTACGCCAAAAAGGGCGAAGCGATCGTGGAGATGAACTACAAGGCTATCGACATGGGCGCTGACGGACTGGTTAAGGTCGCGGTTGATTCTAGCTGGGCAAATTTGACGGATGACGCCGCTAACGAGGAAAAATACGTCGGCGACGAATTTATAGAAAAAATCGTCAAGCCTATCAACGCCGCCAGAGGCGACAGCCTGCCGGTTTCGGCGTTTGTGGGCTTTGAGGACGGACACTTTAAATCAGGCACGACGCAATACGAAAAACGCGGCATCGGCGTCATGGTGCCGAAGTGGATCGAGAGCAACTGTATCCAATGCAACCAGTGCGCCTTCGTTTGCCCGCATGCGGTCATCAGACCGTTTCTCATCGATGAAAACGAGCTCGTCGCCGCGCCGCAAACCGTACAAGATCACGTCCTAGACGCCAAAGGCAAAGAGGTAAAAGGGCTAAAATATAAAATCCAAGTTAGTCCGCTTGACTGCACGGGCTGCGAGCTGTGCGCTCAAATTTGCCCGAGCAAGGAAAAATCGCTCGTCATGGTGCCGCTAGCCGAGGAGATGGAGCGGCACGAGCAGGAAAACGCCGATTATTTATTTAAAAAAGTAACTTACAAAGACGATCTGATGAGCAAAGATAGCGTCAAGGGCGTGGGATTTGCTCAGCCGCTATTTGAGTTTCACGGCGCGTGCCCCGGATGCGGCGAGACGCCTTATATCGGGCTTGTTACGAGACTGTTCGGCGACCGTATGATCGTGGCAAACGCCACCGGTTGTAGCTCGATCTACGGCGGTAGCGCGCCTTCGACGCCTTATACGACGAACAAAGAGGGTAAGGGCGTAGCGTGGGCAAATTCGCTATTTGAGGATAACGCGGAGTTTGGCATGGGTATGAACGTCGCGGTAGAGACGCTGCGCCACCGCATCGAAGACGTCATGCTACGCACCAAAGATACCGCGCCAAATGCCCTAGCCGCGCTATACTCCGACTGGATCGCGCACAAAAACGACGGCGAGAAAACGACGCAAATCGCTAAAATTTTAACGCCGATTTTGGAGCAAAATTTAAGCGTAGAGGGCGTAAAAGAAATTTTAGAGTTAAAAAGATACCTCGTCAAAAAATCCCAGTGGATCATCGGCGGCGACGGCTGGGCGTACGACATCGGCTTTGGCGGGCTTGACCACGTGCTAGCTAGCGGCGAGAACGTAAACGTGCTCGTACTTGACACCGAGGTCTACTCAAACACCGGCGGTCAAAGCTCAAAATCCAGCCGCGCGGGCTCCATAGCGCAATTTACGGCCTCTGGCAAGCCGATGCAAAAAAAAGATCTAGGCTACATCGCGATGACCTACGGAAATATCTTCGTCGCTCAAATCAACTCAAACGCGAGTCAAGCAAACACGATAAAAGCCATCGCCGCAGCCGAGGCATACGACGGACCTAGCCTCGTGATTGCGTATTCGCCTTGTATCGCGCACGGTATAAAAGGCGGCATGGCTTACTCCGGCGGTCAAGGCGAGCTAGCGACTAAATGCGGCTACTGGCCGACCTACGTCTACGATCCGCGCCTAATCAAAGAGGGCAAAAATCCGCTCAAAATGACCTCAAAAGAGCCTGATTGGTCGCTTTACGAGGAGTTTTTGCTAAACGAAGTTCGCTACAACTCGCTTAAGAAAACCAACCCGCAGCACGCGGACGAGCTGCTGGCTAAAAACAAGGCCGACGCGCAAAGACGCTACCGCCAGCTAAAACGCCTAAGCTTGGCTGATTTTAGCGATGAGATCGATCCTGGTGCGCCTGAAAGCGCCGAGGATGCCTCTGCCGATACCGTAGCCGAGTAGGGCACGAATTTCTCTCGCTCAAATTTGACGGGCGATGGAAAATATCTGTAAATTTAGCCGCTCGTTTGGGCGGTTAAATTTGCTTCCAAATTTGAAAATATCAAATTTAACGCGACAAATTTAAAAGGCGCAAAATGAGTCAAACCCATCCTTTTAAACCGATTTTCGATAAAAACTCTAAAATTTTAATCCTCGGATCCTTCCCTTCCGTCGTTTCTCGCAAATTTGGCTTTTACTACGCAAATCCGCAAAATCGCTTTTGGCGTGTGCTGGCCGGGATTTTAAACACTCCGTTACCCAAAAGCATGGATGAGAAGATAAATTTTCTGCTCGCTCACCGCATCGCTATCTACGACGCTGCGATCTCGTGCGAGATAAAGGGCTCGAGCGACGCCAAAATGACCGCCGTCAAGCCAGCAAATTTAGAGCCGATTTTTAACAGCGCGTGCATAGCGCAGGTATTTTCAAACGGCGGTAAGGCGCATGAAATCTGCGAAAAATACCTAAAAAATCAAATTTTAAACGCAACTAGCAAACCGCCCGTCAAGCTACCCTCGACTAGCTCCGCAAACGCAAATTTTGGCTTCGAAAAGCTCGTGCAAGAGTGGACGGTCGTAGCAGATACATTAAGAGATGGCTAAATTCATCTATCCAAACTTAGCTAATTTACTTGTTTGTTATCGCAAACGGTAAAATCTAAAACGAAGTCGCCGCCAAATTTCGCGAACATTAATTTAAGAAGCGAGCAAAATTTAAAAAGACTTGTTCGCTTCATTGCCGCAAATAGCGGCATAACCCGCTAGCTAGGCACTACAGAATTTCTACGTGCGGTTTTTGTAAGAGAGTAGATGACGAGCAGCATAATAAAGATGTAAAGCAAATTTGCACTTTTTTGTATTGATTGCATTGCTTCATCGTATTTTAGAGCATTTAGAGCCTTTTCATACGATTTTTTAGTGGTTTCATTTAAATTTTTGTAGCTGGCATTATTATCCATGGGTTCCTTTGAATATTTTATATATTTTTTCACAAAATCAATTAAAGGAGTGTTTGTTCTACTATTATCCAATCTTTCTAAAATTATTTTTCTATTTTTAACTATAAAATTGATCTTATGTTCTGCTTTTATATTAGTAAAATTTGCATCCAGAAGCATATCGTCCAAGCCATTATTATTGTATTTTATTATGTATTCTTCAAATTTGCTTTCAGCTATTTTCTCCGATGTAAAAATACCAATAAACGGCGTTATTAATACAGGTTTATCCAAAAAAATAGCCATAAAAATTAAATATGTCATAAAACGCACAAAACTAAATCTAAATAAATAAAACGACAAAGCATATAATGTCACATATAGAAGTATAAAAACAACAACATAAACAGAATAGTCAAAAGCATTAACTAAGCCTGGTGTAATGAAAATGATATATGCAAAAATTCCTATCGGCGCAGTTGCCCACAGTATTTTATACTCCACTACAAAATATAATAAACATGTTAGTAGTCCAATTAAAAAAATAAACAGCAACAATAGCACCAATATTTTAGGACTATCAATCATTGCTTTCAACAAAAAATCATCTAAAACCCAAAAAGACAATCCATACACAGCAATACTTAGAATAGTAAAGTTTATTATCTTAAATAAATTTGTGTGATGATCACTGGTATTTCTATATAATTTTAGCGTTATCAAATCTAAAAAAAGCTCGATACGACTTTTGCTTTTGGGCTTAGCTTCTACTTCATCGACAGATTTTACTTCTTTACTATTTTCGCTATTTTTAGCCTTTGCATTTTCAAGAGTAAATTCTAATTCTAGCTCTTTGCAGTATAGTTCCAGGCGGTGAAACAAGCTTGCGTCTAGCGCATTACCTTTGTTATTTAAAGCGTGTTTCATGAGTCTAAACCCGTCCCTAAAATCATTTATATTCTTTATATTATCGGTATTTACATCAGTTGCATTTTGAGTCTTGACAAGTTCTTTTAGATTTTCGTAAGTAAAATCCGTTTTTGCATTTACGAAATTTAAAGCGCCATTAAAAATAATTGATGAGAAATTAACCGGTTTTTTAAAAGTTACGCTATAAAAGCAAGCGACTTTTTTAAAATCAGCCTCATGAAAATCGACAAAATCCTCAAAAACTCTATTATTAAAATAAGCATTATCCAGAAAAATCGTATTTTTAAACTTTACATCTTTTCCAAAAGTAAGATTACTATCTGTTTTGAAGTCTGCTTCTTTTTGAAATTTGGTATTTTCAAAAATTGCCGTGCCTTTAAAGTCTGCATTAAAAAACCGTGCTTCATCGTCGAAAGTGGCAGAGTTAAAGTCTGTATCCGCTTCAAAAACGGCATTTGTAAAATCTGCTTTATTATTGAATACTACATTTAAAAAGTCGGCTTTATTTTTAAAAGTTGTTTCTGTCAGTATTGCTTCGCTAAATTTAGTTCCATAAAATTGCGCTTCCCCTTTAATAATTGCTTTATCTAAAATTACTTCATTATTAAAACGAGTTCTTATAAGGATTAAGTTATTCTCAAAACAAGCTTCGTCAAAAAATATTCTACAGTCAATTGTTTTTCGATAAAAACTTACTTTTTGTTTAAACTTAGCATTGGTAAAATTTACCTCTTTTCCATTAATCTGTTCAGATTGTAATTTAAATTCGCAATTAAAAATGGTATGCGAAAAATTTAAAGAATCAAATTCTCTAATATCCACAGTAAATTTTTGATTAAAATACGTTCCTTCACAATTTATATCTTGTAATTTATTTCTTGTAGTCAATTCAAAAGATTTATTAAAAATACAACCTATAAAGTCTATATCTTCTCTAGCGTTTTTGGATATAAAATCGCCGTTAAACGTGCATGTCTGAAAAAACGCATATCCATCTGCGTAAACTTCTTTTACAAATTCGCATCCGCCAAACGTGCTGTTATTGCTGATATCGCATAAAAATACTTTGTTTTCAAATTCGCAAGAGCTGATATTGGGAAATTCAGAGCCGGTAACTATAATAGCTTGCTTGATTTTGCTTAAATTTTTTATATCTTTTTGATTTCCTATAAGGCAGTTTTGTAGGATTATATTTGGTTCATCGCTTTGTAGATATTTTTCTAAATTTATATGATTTTTTAGACCTGGATCCAAGCTAAAGAAAAAATAATTAAAAATGAAAAAAGATTGACCGTCATATTCGCATTTTTTAACCCAATACTGTTTTTTGGGCCGCTCTAGTGTATCAAAAAGATATATATTTTCGCTAATAATTCCAAACTCTTTAAGTCTTTTAAGATCATTTTGCTCAATCTCTTCTCTTGGCGCTTGCAAAATTTTATCTATATCTAAACCCATTTTTAAACCTCGCTATCATGCACATTCTAAAAATTTACGTTATGCGAAATACTATCAAAAACCAACTTGTAAATTAATTATCAATAAATAAAAACAAACAATGGATTTTAGCCTCATCTTCACCTTAAATTTAGTTTCAAATTTTAAAATTACCCAAGTCAAACAAAGTAGGGAAAACCATGAAAATCCTAAAATTTCTATTTTTACTTCCGCTTCTAGCCATCGGCGGGCAGGCGCTGGAGCCAAAAATCGTAATGAAGCCCGAAGCAAGCCTAAAAAACGGGCTTTACTACGTAAAAGGCAAGCTCTACGACGGCACGTTAAAGATGCTGCGCTACAGCGTCGAGGACCTATATGACGTAAATGCGATGGGCATGATCTATCCGAGGCTAAAACCTCTGCCGCCCACTCTTATACGCGAGATAGACGTGCAGGGCGGCACGGCGGTGCGATATCGAGACTATTTTGACGGCAGGGACAAACCCTCAAACGAATACCCCCTAAAAAACGGCGTCCGCGAGGGCACGGCTAAGCACTACCATGCAGATAGCGGCGCGCTGATGGGCGAGAGCGAATACAAAAATGACGTCCGCGACGGGCGTTATCGCCGCTACTATTTTGACGAGGGCGGCGCGTTAAAGCAGGATGGTGTTTTCAAGGCGGACAAGCGAGAGGGCGTGTTTACCGACTATTACGTTAGCGGCGAGGTTAGCGCACGCAGCCCCTATGTCGGCGGGCTACGAAACGGCGAGGATATCGACTACTACAAAAGCGGTAAAATCCGCGGCGTGCGAACCTACAAAAATGACAAGCGAGAGGGCGCGGAAAAATGGTACTACGAAAGCGGCGCCGTGGAGGAGACGGGCGAATACAAAAACGACCTCAAAAACGGCGTTTGGAAGCGATTTTACGAAAACGGCAAAACGCGCGTGGTAGAAAATTACAAAGGCGGCGAAAAGGACGGCGTCGCGCGCGAATACTATCCAAGCGGCAAGCTCAGAGGCGAATACGAGTATAAAGACGGCCGCCAAACAGGCGCTGGGCTGGACTACTACGAGAGCGGGGCGCTGGCTGCAAAGGTAATGTTTAAAAACGGACGCTATCACGGACTATATGAGGAGTATCACGAAAACGGCGCGCTAAAAGCCAGAGTGACGTTTGAGGACGGGCTGGAGGTCGGCACGGCGAAACACTACTACGCAAACGGCAAACTAGAGGCCGAAGGGGAGTTTGTGCGCGGCAGGCTCATCCGCGCCAAAAAATACGACGAATCGGGTAAGTTAATCAGTGATAAGTCTGATAAAAACGGACTTCCGCGGGAATAAATACTAAAATAAGTTGCTACTGGCATCATTTGAATTTTTACCAAACCAAACATTTACGTCCTTTTATATTTTGCATATTTTAATTGGCTTTAAATAACACTACAATAGTCGTACTTAATATTAAAATTTTTATATTTATCTTTTGCATCTTAGTCATAAAAGTAGCAATCTCATTTATAAAATCGATAATATTTTTATAAATAAAAGCGAAATTTCAATATAACAAGTAGTATAATTGCAAGTATATAAATATTATTTTTTATATTTTAAGTGTATTTTTGATTTTTGTATTCTGGTTTTTAAATATCTTAATAAGGAGCAAAAATGCATACTCTTGGTCTAATCATAGCTCTACTTACGCTTTTTGTTGTAGGCTGGGCGATTTTAAAAGGCAAATACGCCACTTTCGTTCTTTTACTATCTGGTGTTATCATGCTTGTCTCTTCAGTCATTCTTGATACGGGAAAATTTTTACCAGAAAAGGTAAAGAGCACTGGAAATTCCTTGCTAGATGTAGTTGAGTTTATACGCTATATGCTCTCAAATAATTTTTCACAACTTGGACTTTTAATCATGTTAATGGTCGGTTTTGCAAGTTATATGACTCATATCGGAGCAAATCAAGCCTTTGTGGGCATCGCCACAAAAAGGTTTAAAGCCATAAAAAGCCCATATTTTATGATATTCATAGCTTTTTGCGTAGCAAAACTTATAAGCATGGTAATAACCAGCGCAGTTGGACTTGGCGTGCTTTGTCTTGCACTTCTTGGACCAGTTCTTATATCACTAGGACTAAATAAACTAAGCGTTGGTAGTATTTGTGCGATGAGTGGAGCTAGCTCAATGGTACTTCTTGGCTCATCGACAGCCGCTGCTGCAAAAGCAACTGAACTTGAGGTGCTTGATTATGTTTTTATCTATAAAATTCCAGCGGCTCTTCCAACTGTGCTCGTGATCGGCATTGCATTAGTTATTTGGAATAGATACTTAGACAAAAAAGAAGGTTGGGTTTGTAGCGAGCATGTAGGAGAGAGCATTAGTTTTGACGATAAGGTAGATGTTCCAAAAGAGCAAGCACCTATGATCTATGCTCTTTTACCATTTTTACCGATGATTTTAGTAGTAGTCTTTTCGCCATATTGTTTAAAAACTATAAAACTAAACATATCAAGCGTCATAATCCTTTCTATGATAATTGCTATGGTTTTTGAAGCATTTAGGCATAAATTTAGCTTTGAAAAGCTTGGTGAAGGGCTAAAAGTATTTTTTAATGCCATGGCAAAAAGCTTAAGCGGTGTTGTTATGCTAGTTGTGGCAGCTGGTATATTTGCTGAAGGTTTTAAAGCTCTTGGTATGCTTGATGCTATTGTAAATTTGGCAAAAAGCATAGGTTTTGGAGGGCTTGGCATGTCTATACTTTTTGTATTTATAACAACCATCGTTACAATCATAGCTGGCTCAAATGGTGCAAGCTTTTATCCGCTTTTAAATATGGTGCCAAATATAGCTAAGAGTTTAAACATCAACTCTGTTATGCTCGTGCTTCCTATGCATCAAGCCTCCACAATAGCTAGACCACTTTCACCTGTCTCTGGCGTAGTGGTAGCCATTTCAGGCATGCTTCACATTAGCCCGCTTTCGCTAATTAAAAGATGTAGCGTGCCAGCTATTTTAGGTCTTATAAGCCACCATATATTTGTATTTTTACTATCATTTTAAGGAGAAAATATGAGATGGAGCTTTGATGATTCTTACGTAGATTTTGATAACGAAATTTTTACCTCATCATTTGAAAATCTAAAAGCACAAAATGAAAATTTGGTTAAATTTTTAAACAATAGCGAGCTTACTAAAGCTATCATCTCATACGAAGAAGCATACAAAGAAACAACTAGCCTACTCGCATTTTGTCGTTGTAAAAGTAGCGATAATACAAAAGATGAGCTAGCTACTAAATTTGAGTTAAAAATAAAAGAGCAAAAAGCTAAACTTGATACGGCAAAGGAGCTACTTTTTGATAAATTTGATAGCCTAAAAAGTGATGATAAAATTTTTCAAAGCACTCAATTTAAACATATAAAATTTCTATATTTAGAGCATAAAAATAGTAAGAGCAAAATACAAAAAAAGAGCGAAAGAGAGTTTTTTACAAATTTAGCGCTCACAAATTTTTTTCCACTTTTTACAAATTTTAGACATCTAAATAATTTAATAAATATCTCTGCTGCCAATAAAAATGCAAAAACACAAAGCTATAATCTTGCAAAATGTATGGGTATATTAAAAGGATCAGATGATGAAATTTTACGCAAAAATGTGTTTGATGCTCTGAGTTCTCACTATGATAAATTTGCCGATCTTTATCTTGATATCTTAAATATGCTTCATGGATTTAGACTGGCTAAATTTAAGGCAGCAAAAGTTGATTTTTTAACGCCAAGCCTTGAAGAAAATAAAATGAGCCTTGACACTTTAAACGCTATGCAAGAAGCCATTAGCAAAAGAGTGGAAAAAATAAGAGAGTGTGTAAAAGTAAGAGCTAACTTTTTAGGTAGTAAAAGTATAAGAAGTTGCGATCTTTTGGCGCCTTATCCACTTAGCAAGCACAGTGAAATTTCTTATGACGAGGCTATTAGAATCATCAAAAAAGCATTAAAGCCACTGGGCGAAGATAGTTTTATCAAGCTTATGATAGATAAACACTGGATAGAAAGCGATGTGCGAGAAAATAAAGCTGGCGGAGCATTTTTTGTAAGTTTGCCAAAATTTAAGCAACCAAGAATTTTTACCACCTACATGAATACTCTTTCACACTTAATCCAGCAAGCACATGAGCTTGGGCATGCTTGGCACTACTACTTGATGCGTGATCTTCCTGTTTTAAGCGCAAATTTTCCAATGAGCTTAGCTGAGAGTGCGAGTACATTCAATGAAACTCTTTTACGAAATGAACTAAAAAAAGATGACTCACTTAGAGTAGAAATTTTATGGCAGGAGCTAAAAAGCGCTGCAAATTTTTTACTTCATATAAGCGTTAGATACGAGTTTGAGACTGGTTTTATAAAGCTCCGACAAAAAGGTCAAGTCAGCAAAAAAGATGCAAGCGATATTTTAAAACAAGCTTGGGATAAATTTTATAAAGACAGCACGAGCGATGTTGAAGAATTTTTGCCATATTTTAAGCCACATTTTTATAAAACAGATAATTATATCTACAACTATCCTTATAGCGTCGGCTATCTGCTATCACAATTCTTTCTAAGTGAGTTTAAAAAAGATGAAGCAAAATTTTGCAAAATTTATAAACAATTTTTAATAGAGTGTGGCACAAAAAGCGTGGAAGAGCTAATGAAAAAACACTTTAAAAAAGATACGACAAAGTGCGAATTTTGGCTGATTGGCATAGATGAAGCGCTAAAAAATTTAGATGAGTTTAAAAAGATAATGGCTGTATAAATTTACTAGTTATCTTAAACGTTTTATCTTTTTTCGAGAAATTTTATAAATTTTTGATGGAACATCTTCGAAAAAATGATCATCTACTATTTCATCAGCCACGCTCATAGCCCAAGTTTTATTAAAATTTTGTCCATTCTTGTTTGCACTGCTTGAATAAAACCAGTCAAATTTAGCTAAAAATTTTTCGTGCTCACACTCTTTTACGACTCTAATAGCCTTTAAATTTGGATACAAAAATGTAGCTTTTCTTGAATGGCGTATAAAATTTTTATATTTTTTTGGCACTCTAACAAGCTCATTTAAAACGCTAAATTTTGCCGTTGTGATAAGGCAAGGTTTATTTTCATCACGCATTTTGGCCTTATTTATCTCTTTATAATCTTTACTCAAAAAGCCAGCTGTCGTATCGGTTTGTGCTAGAAATATCATAGTTTTTCTCTTTTTGATAGTAAAAATATACAAGAGATTATTAGAGCAAATCCTAAAAAATCCCAAAATACAAATTTTGTTCCAAGCCAAAAGTAGCCAAAAAATGCTGCACTTAGTGGTTCTATGCAGGCTAATAAACTAGCTTTTGCTGCGCCTATTAGCTTAACACCTATCATATAAAAGCTAAATGCAAAAATGGTGCCAAGCGCAATAACAGTAATAAATGTAAGCCATTGATTTATCCCATTAAGCCCAGCGAAATCCCAAACTCTCATATAACAAGCAAGCACTACTCCGCCCATAACCATTCCCCAGCCAAGCGTGAGAGTGACTGAATATTTAGCATTCAGCCTTGCTGGAGCAAGATTATAAACACAAACGCAAATAGCGCTAACTAAGCACCAAAACAAGGCCTTTGGCGAAATGACAAGAGATGAAATTTGAGCATGTGTGCTTAGGAAAAATACGCCAAGCATGGCTAAAAATAGAGCTAAAATTTCAAGTTTTCTTGGGACGCGTTTTTCTTTTATGCAAATGACCATTAAAATTAAAGTAGGAGCAGTGTATTGAATAACAGTCGCTACTGCGGCATTTGAAAGCTCAATGGAGTAAAAGTAGGCATACTGCGTCATCATAAGCCCAAGCAGGGCATAGACTAAAAACTCACCAAGAAGCTTTATATCTTTAATCGGAGCAAAAACGGCACTTGGTTCTTTAAAAGCATAAAAAATCACAATAACAATGCCAGCTAGCATCAGTCTATATGGCACCAAAAAATCAGAACTTATACCAAGTGAAAATAGATATTGCCCACAAACCCCGCTAAACCCCCAAAGGATACCGCCAACTAAAGTAAGGAGTATCCCAAGACGATGAGTATTCATTAAATTTATCTATCTTTATGAAGCTGTGCATCTTTGCCGTAATACGGCGAATATGGTCCATAAAGTATGCAGTTATGGCAATCTCTTGAAAATAAATAAGCATCTGCCATCACTGCTAGATCATACGATCTATCTGAGATGGTATTTGCCACCTGTGAGATGACGGCTGAGACTAACATGCCAAGTAGACTGCTTTGGCCACTACTGCTATCTTCTGCTGCCATAGCACTGCCTTGCCAAAGAGTAGCGCCGCTTTTTATATCGATAAGCTTTGCTTCAAGGACAACCTTTGTTGAGCTTGAGATGACCGCATAGCTCGTACCATAATCTTTTATATTTATATAAAGCACACTATCAGCATGGAAAATTTTATCAAGCTTATTTAGTGGTACGGCTGCGATCTCGCTTGGCTCGGTTATACCATTTAGCTTAAAGGTATCATTTACAAGAGCCACTGGAAATACATAGTATCCTGCCTCACTTAGTGGTGCGACTGCATTTGCTAAAACAGCTGCTGGACCTGAAATTTCTGTACTATCGTTTGTTGGCATAAGCACTAAAATAGAGTGAGGTCTTTTTTGTAAAAATTCTGAGTAGTCGTATGGCTCAGGCTCTTTTATAGAGCAACCCGTAAAAAATACTGCTAAAAATACAAAGGCTATAAATTTCAGGCTATTTTTCATTATTTGCCCCCTCTTTTTGCTCCACTTTTTTTGGAGTTAAATTTTTAGAGCCTTTGATGAAATTTATATACTCCCTTGACTCTGGGAAATTCTCTACTTCTTTGTCAAAATTTGTATTTGCAGCGCCTAAATTTCCATTATTTAGATACAAAAGTCCAAGGTGTGCGTATACGCCAGGAGCGATCTTGTAGCCCTTTTGTATTGATATCTGCACCAAATTTTCTAAGCGTGAAATTTGCTCGTTTGTATCGCCCTCTTCATTTAGGTAGCTATATAGCGAGCTACTATATGATCCGTCCCAATAATAAATCGACCTTGGAGCGTTTGAATGACCGCAACCCGCTAAAAATAGCACAAAAAGCACGAGGCCGGCAAGCTTTATTTTACTTGCCATGCTCCACTTTCTATGCCATTTACTAGATTATTTACCGCTTCAATAATAGCTAGGCTTAAAACCTTGCCATTTAGCGTAGAGTCATATCCTGCTGTGCCGCCAAAACCGATGATCTCTCTGTTTGAAAGGGTGTATTCGCCAGCACCGCTAACCGAATAGACAACCTCGGCTGTTTTGGTATCAACGATATTTAAATTTACCTTTGAATAGGCAGTTTGTTGCTTGCCTTTGCCAAGTATGCCAAATAGCTGATGATCACCCGTAGTTTTTCGTCCAAACTCGGTCACATCACCGGTTATCACGTATCTTGCGCCTTTTAGATTTTGAGCGGTTTTACTTAGCTCGCTCTCTTGTTTGATTACTTTCATATTTGATCTATCAAGCACCAAAAATCTACCACTTTGCTGTAAATTTGTGATCAAAATGCTTTGAGCTTGGTTACCAAGCCTATCCTCGCCATCAGCAAATACACCATTTTGGTAAGCTGATTGATTATTAAATCGACCTATCGAAACTGAAATTTTTTGACCATTGTAAACTGTGCCGTAGCTTGCTACTTTTGGAGTCTCAACAACCCTTGAACTCTCACTCGCACATCCAGCAAAAAGAGCTGCCGTAAGCAAAACTGCACCAACTTTAAATACATTTTTCATTTTTTATCCTTTGCGACAAAATCGCTTGTATATTACTAAATTTATTTTTAAATAGCTTTAAAATTCATCCATGTGCCTTTTAGGTATCTAATCGTAAAAAGCACCGCCTTCACAGCCCAGTCAGCAAACATTGCAAACCAAGTACCTATCATACCAAGATCAAATGTGAGCGCAAAGACATAGGCCAAGATGACTCTACAAGCAAACATACAAACTAAATTTACAATCATCGGATATTTAGCGTCCCCTGCAGCACGAAAAACGGTCGGATATGTGTAGGCAAGTGGCCAAATAAGACACATAGCGATACCGTGATACCAGACGATCTGCCTTGTTAAATTTATGGCTTCGCTTGAGAGATTATAAACAAGAAGCAATGGCTCAAGTAAAAGCAAAATTACTACTGTGCTAAAAAGCTGCACGATATAGATACTTATCATCGACTTTCTTACGTAAAATTTAGCCTGAGCAAAGTCGTTTGCGCCGATGCATCTAGACACTACTACGCTTAGGCCTGTGCCTATCGCCATGCCAGGGAGTACTTGAAACATCACGATCGTCCCGCCCACGGCATTTGCAGCGATACTTGCTGTGCCAAAGAGTGAAACAAGACTCAAAACGATGATGCGACCCACATAAAACATCGAATTTTCAAAGCCATAAGGCACTCCGATATTTAAAATTTTCTTGATGATCTCGTAGTCAAATTTATAGATAAAGCTATTTCTTATGTGAAGTTTTAGCCTTATATCAAGAAGCAAATAGACTATAACAAAGCAAGCAAGCATCTTGGCTATAAGCGTACTGATGGCAATACCTAAAATACCAGTATGAAATGTATAAATACTAATGGCAGTTAGAAGTACATTTAATAAATTTGCAGCCGCCATAATATACATAGGAAGCTTTGCGTTTGACATCGTGCGAAAGATCGCCACAGCTGCTGCATAGACAGCCAAAAATGGCGCGGAAATGGCCGAGAAAACAAGATATTGGCTAGCATCATGCCTTACTTGCTCTCCAATATCGCCAAAGACATAATCTAGGATAATATCTTTTAAAACTATGATGACCGCTGCGATAAAAAGGGCAAAGATAAAACTAAACCAAACGAGCTGATTTGCTGTGATTTTGGCGTTGCCACTTTGTTTACTACCAAGATACTGGCTAGCAACCACTGAGCCGCCAGTAGCGATAGCAGTAAATATGCTAATAAATAGCGCCATGACAAATTCCACAAGACTAATCGCACTTACAGCGCTTTCACTAACACTTGCTGCCATTAGCGAGTTTGCAAGCCCTAGGCTATACTCTAAAAACTGCTCAACCGCAATAGGGAAAAATAGCTTCGCAAGATCAGCATTTGAGAAAAATTTTGTATTTTGATCTTTGATTTTGTTTACCATGCTTCCCCTAAGATAAACTTAAAAATTTTAATATATTTAAGCCAAGATCTGCTTTTTGCAAATCCTGACTTAAAAATTTAGTGTCTCGAAAGATAATTTGTATCGTAGTTATTGCTTAAAAAGTCTTTGTTTTCCATCATAGCGATGTGAAAATCTTTTGTTGTTTTTATGCCATTTATTATGAGCTGATCAAGAGCTACTTTCATCTTGTGGATCGCCCTGTTTCTATCAGTGTCCCAAACTACGAGCTTACCGATCATACTATCGTAATACGGTGGTATAGAGTAGTCTTGATAGATATGACTATCCATTCTAACATTGCGGCCACCTGGACAGACATATTTTGTGATCTTGCCAGGACACGGCGTAAATGTATTTGGATCTTCAGCTGTTATCCTGCACTCGATCGCATGACCTTTTAGCTCGATGCTCTCTTGTGATGGTAGCACTTCGCCTTCAGCCACTTTTATCATAAGCTCGATGATATCAAGTCCGCTTACCATTTCGCTAACTGTGTGCTCAACTTGAAGTCTTGTATTCATCTCGATGAAGTAAAAGTCCAAATTTTTATCAACCAAAAACTCAAACGTACCAGCTCCCTCGTAGCCGATTGCTTTTGCCGCTTTTATGGCTGTTTCGTGAAGTCTCTCTCTTGTCTTTTCGTCAAGCAGAATAGCTGGACTCTCTTCGATTAGTTTTTGGTGGCGACGCTGCATAGAGCAGTCACGCTCGCCGATATGAAGCACATTGCCATGGCTATCGCCAATTACTTGAACTTCGATGTGGCGTGGGTTTAGGATATATTTTTCCATATACATTGTGCCATCACCAAATGCGCTCATAGCTTCGCTCTCAGCAGACCAAAACGCTTTTTCTAAATCAGCCTCTTTTTCAACCACGCGCATACCGCGTCCGCCACCACCTGCAGCAGCTTTTAAGATGACAGGATAGCCGATCTTTTTAGCTAGCTCTTTTGCAGCTTTTGTGTCAGCCACAGCGCCGTCTGAGCCAGGGATGACTGGCACGCCGGCTCTTTGCATGACCTGCTTTGCCTTACTTTTATCGCTCATCAAAGCCATCGCAGCAACACTTGGTCCAATAAATTTGATCTTATGATGTGAGCAAATTTCAACAAAATTTTGATTTTCACTTAAAAAGCCATAACCTGGGAAGATAGCATCTGCTTCGCTAATCTCAGCTGCGCTTATGATAGCTGGGATATTTAGGTAGCTGTCGCTTGAGCGCTCTTTACCGATGCAAATAGCTACGTCAGCATATTTTACATAAAGCGCGTCTTTATCGGCGGTTGAATAGACTACAACGGCTTCTTTACCCATCTCCTTTATCGTTCGCAAAGCACGAAGAGCGATTTCACCTCGGTTTGCGATTAAAATTCTTTTTAATTCCATTAATTTTTCTCCACACCAAATAACGGCAATCCAAACTCAACTGGCTGTCCGTCAGAGACTAGCATTTCAGTGATCTGGCAGTCAAACTCAGCCTCGATCTCGTTCATTATCTTCATTGCCTCGATGATACCTACTACATCGCCTTTTCTCACTCTTTGACCTACTTTTACAAATGGAGCAGCACCTGGGCTTGGAGCAGCGTAAAAAGTGCCTACCATAGGAGATTTTATGCTATCTTTTGGCGTATTTGATGCTGGTTTTACCTCTGAATTAACGACTACATTTACAGGTGCTGGAGCTGGCGCTTGTGCTGCTGGTTTAGCAGGCGCGCAATAATCTGAAAATTTTTCAAGCTCTACCTCAAAATCACCACTTTTTATTTTGATATGATTCATCTCCATATCATTAAAAAATTCGATAAGCTCTTTTATATCTTCTTTTTTCATAGAAATTTCTCCTAAATTTTTATATAAGCGTCTAATTGTAGCGAAAATTAGATAAAAAATTTTTTTATGAAGCAAAAAAGGGAACTCAAAGTTACTCTTTTTTGCTAAGTTATTTTTCAGTAATAATTATCTTAATACCTTTAGTATCAACTAAACTTTCATCGATGATGATCTCATCTATTATCTTTGCTGCCCTTATCATACCACTTTTTGGATTTTTTATGCTTTTTATCGCCCCGCTTGTGCTTACATCGATACTTGAATATTCAAATGCAAGGCTCGTATCCATAAAAATGCAATCTTTTACAACCAAATTTTCCACATAGCAAAGCGCTTGCAAGCTCTTTATCGTGCAGTTTATAAGCGTCACATTTTTTGAGTTCCAAGCTAGATATTCGCCTGAGATGAGGCAATTTTGTGCGGTCACGTTTTCGCAGTTCCAAAATGCATCTTTTGAAATGAGCTTTGAGTTTGTGATATGGACATTTTTACAACAATCAAAGCAGTAGTTTCCGTCTAAATTTAGCCCATCGATCTCTAAATTTTCACTATTTGCTCCGAAATAATCGCCCCTAGCAAAGACATTTTTTATCCTAACGCCCGCGCATCCCCAAAGTGTTTCACTAGCATCTGAGAAATTTACATTTTCTAGCGAAATTTGCGAGCTTTTTCTAAAGCTTTTTGGAGCGTTGATGACCACGTCTTTGAAGCTTAAATTTGTGCTGTACCACATGCCAGCTCTTGCTAGAGGCTCCAAGTATCCGCCATTTAGCGTGACATCGCTTGCGTACCAAAGTGGGTATTTGTAGGCAAAAACGCACTCATTTAGCTTTAAATTTGAACTATGCTTTAGTGGTGACTCGCCATCTTCAAAGATACAGTTTGTAAAATTTACACTTTTTGCCCCAAACATCGCACGCTCACCAGTAAAAATTTCTGCATTTTTCTCTTGCATTTTTGTCCTTTATTAATTTTTGCTGTTAAAATTATACTAATTTTCATCTAATTTATTCGCTTTATTAAATTTACTTTAAAGACGCAAAGCGTTATAATCGCCCAAAAAAGGAGCAAAAATGGGTTTAAAGTCAGACTCTTGGATAAGAAAAATGTCGGTTGAGAAAAATATGATAGTGCCGTTTGCTGAGGAGCAGGTCGGACGCGGCGTCGTTAGTTACGGCGTTTCTAGCTACGGCTACGATATCCGCGTTGGTGATGAGTTTAAAATTTTTACAAACATCGGCGGAACCGTAGTCGATCCTAAAAATTTTGACGAGAAAAACGTAGTAGATTTTAAGGGCGATGTCTGCATCGTACCGCCGAATTCATTCGCTCTAGCACGCACGATCGAGTACTTTAACATGCCAGATGACGTGCTAGCCATCTGCCTTGGCAAAAGCACCTACGCAAGGTGCGGCATCATCGTAAATGTGACACCATTTGAGCCGGGATTTAAGGGGCATATCACGATAGAAATTTCAAACACGACGCCACTACCGGCCAAAATCTACGCAAATGAGGGCATCGCGCAGGTGCTATTTATCGAGGGCGATGAACCTTGCGAGGTGACTTATGCTGATAAAAATGGCAAATACCAAGCTCAAGAAGGTATCACACTGCCAAGAATTTTGAAATAATTTTTAGCCTTTGCGACCTTGCAAAGGCTAAATTTAAACGCTGCTTTTACAATTTCCTCTAAACATTAATTAAAATTTGACGAAATAGAAACTAGAAAGATAAAACTTTTGTAATAAATTTTAAAATTTTGGCATAACTTTTGCTTAAATTTTCAGTGTTTTAATACTATACTTAGCATATTTTTTAAGGATATTCATGTCGGATAAAAAAAAGACAATAGAAAGAAATTTAAGTGGGATAACAAACCCTATTTTTGAAAAAAACCTTCAAGCACTATTTCAACAAGATGAGGTCTTGGCTGCTAGACTTTTTGGTATGAATATACAAACTAAATACGAAATCGTTCTAGATAAAAGTGATCCAATACACATAAATATCATCAATAAAGAATCTAATGAAACAATATATAAAGATCCGGTTGAAGAAATTAGTAAAATGCTTGATGATATAGAAAAAAAATATAAAAGATATCCAGGGCTTTTCTTTTATGGCTTAGGAACTGGTATATTTTATAAAGCTTTGGCAAAAAATAAGACTCATAAAAAAATTGTTATCATAGAACCAGAACTTGAGATCATACATCTTGTTTTAAATATTATTGATATATCAGATGAGCTTAAAGATGAACAAATTGTTCTTTTTTATTCTGAATTTGCTACATATGCTCAGTTTTACTATCTCGTGTCGCATAGCGATTTAGATATATATGCTAAAACTTATAGCTTATTAATCCACTCTAACTATTATGATAATTTTGCAGATGACTATATCAAAATAAATAAAGATATAACAAGAGCCTTTTCTCAAAATGTCGTTTCCCATGGGAATAGCATAGATGATCTTCTAATAGGCACAAAACAGCATATCGAGAATCTACCTCATATGCTTACTAACTACTGCTATACAAATTTAGTTAAAAAAAGACACGGTCTTATGGATACAGCGATCATTGTTTCAACAGGTCCAAGCCTAGATAAACAGTTAGAAACACTTAAAAAATTTGCACCTTATGTAAGCATTATAAGTGTCGATGCATCCTATCCAATACTCGCAAGAAATGGCATAAAGCCAGATTATGTAACATCAATTGAACGAATGATACCTACTTCTACATTTTTTGAAAAAAAGTACCCTGGATTTGATGATGATATAAATTTTATTGTGGCTTCAGTGACACACAGCCAAACTGTAAAAAATATATTACCTAGACGTTTAGTGCTTACGATGAGGCCTCAACAAGAAGAAAAAATGTTTAGACTCAACAAATATGGATATCTTGGCGTCGGACACAGCTGTGCAAATATGGCCTACCAGCTAGCGTATGTCTTAGGACATAAAAATATTATCTTTATAGGTCAAGATCTTGCTTTTGGTAAAGATGGTGCAAGTCATGCCAAAGGTCACACTATCGCCCAGCCGGACGAAAATTTATATACTATTGCCTATGGTGGCGAAGGAGAAGTAAGAACAACTTATGTATGGACGCTCTTTAAAAATCAATTTGAAAATGATATTGAGCAAGCTAAATTAGAAGATATAAAATCATATAACTGCACTGAAGGTGGAGCTAGAATAAATGGTGCTATAGAGAAACCTTTTTTAGAAGTTATGAATGAGCTTTGCAAAGGTAAAAAAGTTAAAAATTTACCAAATATCAAAAAAGATAGCGATAAAGTAGCTAACAAAAATTTGTTAAAAGCCTATGAAGTAATACAAAACAAAATAAGAGTTCAAACACAAGCTAAAGAAAAAATAGAAAAAGTATTTTTAGAACTAACTCCAAAAATTGATAATTTTATGCTTTTAAGAGATAAGAATGAAATAAATACAAAGCATTTTAAACAGCTTGTAGGGATATCAAACAAGATAGATAAACTTAAAAATTGTATATCTCATAAGAAGTATATGAGATATATAGAAAATATTTTTGCTATCTCGACTTATTATCAAGAACTAGAGCTTGCTAAAGTATCAGTAGCACCAAGTGATACAGACGAAGAAAAAACTAATAAATTAGTTGAGTGGATAGAATTTCATAAATACTGGCTATTTTCAGCAGCTGGCGGTATAAATGCGGATATAGAAACAACAAAAGAAGCCTCAAAACCTCTTATAAAAGAGCTTAAAAAACGTGGCATCTTTCCAAAAGAAGACTAAAAATGGATATCTTAAGCTTAATAGGACGCACTAAAAATCTCTTTGAAGATGACATAAAGGCGCTTGGTAAAAATTTAAAAGAGATAGTTTCAAGTTCGAGCTTTCTGGTTATTGGTGGTGCCGGTTCTATCGGTTCAGCCGTGACAAAAGAAATTTTTATAAGAGATCCAAAAAAACTCTACATCGTTGATATCTCTGAAAACAACCTTGTCGAACTAGTACGTGACATAAGAAGCGAATTTGGATATATAAATGGCGACTTTAAAACTTTTGCTATAGATGTTGCAAGTGCTGAGTTCAACGCACTCTTGGCACAAAGTGGTGGATTTGACTACGTATTAAATTTATCAGCACTAAAGCATGTTAGAAGCGAAAAAGATCCATTTACGCTTATGAGGATGCTCGAAACAAATATCTTTAACACCGACAAAACGCTAGCGCAAGCTCTCTACATGAAGTCAAAAAAATATTTCTGCGTTAGCACCGATAAGGCTGCAAATCCTGTAAATTTAATGGGAGCTAGCAAGCGCATCATGGAGATGTTTGCGTTTAGACACTCCTTAAATATCGACGTCTCAATGGCTAGATTTGCAAACGTGGCATTTAGCGACGGCTCACTTCTTTTTGGATTTCAAAAGCGCATAGAAAAATTTCAGCCTATAGTTGCCCCAAACGACGTCAGGCGCTACTTCCTAACACCAAAAGAGAGCGGTGAGCTCTGCCTTTTAAGTACCATTTTTGGAGAAAACAGAGATATATTTTTTCCAAAACTAGATGAAAATTTAGACCTTATAACATTTAGCGAGATAGCCAAGCGCTACTTAGAAAATTTAGGCTACGAGCCATTCTTGTGTGAAAATGAGGAGGAGGCTAGAAAGCTTGCAAAAGTGCTTCCAAAAGATGGACTTTACCCTTGCCTTTTTACGCCTAGTGATACGACTGGAGAAAAGGACTACGAGGAGTTTTTCGTTGACAGCGAGAGACTTGACATGCAAAGGCTTCAAAATATCGGTATCGTCAAAAATGATGCAAATTTTGACAGCAAAAAGCTAGAAATTTTTAAAAACAATATTTTAAATTTAAAATCAAGCTTGACATGGAGCAAAGAGGACGTTTTACGCGAAGTTTTCGAGCTCATACCAAATTTTATGCATAAAGAAACAGGAAAATATCTCGATGAAAAAATGTGATTTTGACGAGGTTTTGAAATTTATAAAAAGCACCTTTGGCAAGGATAAAGTCCCGCTTCACGAGCCTAAATTTATAGGCAATGAGAAAAAATATCTACTTGAGTGCATCGACTCTAGTTTCGTCTCAAGTGTCGGTAAATTTGTAGATGAGTTTGAGAGCAAGCTAGCTCAAATGGTCGGTGCTAAATTTGCAGTTGCCACGACAAATGGCACCTCAGCGCTTCACATCTGCCTAAAAATAGCTGGTGTTGGGCAAAATGACGAAGTGATCACGCAGCCAGTTACTTTTATAGCCACTTGCAACGCCATTAGCTACCTTTTTGCAAAGCCGGTTTTCGTGGATGTTGATCTTGATACGCTTGGCATGTCGCCAGCGTCGCTTAGTGCGTTTTTGGAGAAAAACTGCGAGCTAAAAGAGGGCAACTGCGTAAATAAAACTAGCGGCAGGATAGTGCGAGCCTGCGTGCCTATGCACACTTTTGGACTGCCTTGCAAGATAGATGAGATAGCTGAAATTTGCAAGTGTTGGAATATCGTTTTGGTAGAAGATGGCGCCGAGAGCCTTGGCAGCTACTACAAAGGCACTCATACAGGGAATTTTGGCAAGCTTGCAGCGATGAGCTTTAATGGCAATAAGATCGTCACAAGCGGAGGCGGTGGAGCTATCGTCACAAATGACGAGAAGATAGCAAAGCACGCCAAATTTATCACCACAACGGCCAAGGTGCCACATCCCTTTGAGTATCGTCACAGCGAGATCGGCTACAACTACCGCTTGCCAAATTTAAATGCAGCTCTGCTTGTGGCGCAGCTTGAAAATTTGGAGCTATTTTTAAAGAGCAAACGCGAGCTTGCTATGCTCTATAAAGAGTATTTTTCTAAATTTGATGATGTGAAATTTATAGATGAGCCAGTGGATGCTAGGTCAAATTTTTGGCTAAATGCGGTGCTATTTGAAAGCCGTGAAAAGCGAGATGAGTTTTTGAAATTTAGCAATGAAAATGGCGTTTTTACGCGCCCTATCTGGCAGCTCATGAACGAGCTTGATATGTTTAAAGACTGCCAAAGAGATGAGCTAAAAAATGCTAAATTTCTAAGTGATAGGATAGTAAATATCCCAAGTAGCGCAAGGGTGTAGCCGTGCAAGATATAGTTTTAATAGGTGGCGGCGGGCACTGCAAAAGTGTGATAGATGTCATCGAGAGCGAGGCTAAATTTAATATAATTGGTATTATAGATGCGGCAGAAAATATTGGCAAAAAGGTGCTTGGCTATGAGATTATAGGTAGCGATGATGATCTGGCTGAGGTTTTTAAATCATGCAAAAATGCTGTGGTGACGGTTGGGCAGATAAAAAGTAGTGAGCCTAGAAAAAGACTGTTTGCACTGCTAAAAGAAATAGGTTTCATACTTCCAACCATAGTCTCGCCACTTGCGTATATCTCAAAGCATGCATGTGTAGGTGAGGGAAGCGTGGTGATGCATCATGCCTTGATCAACGCTGGCGCATGTGTCGGTAAAAACTGTATCATAAACACAAAAGCACTTGTGGAGCATGACGCAACTATCGGCGATCACTGCCATATCTCAACAGCAAGTGTGGTAAATGGTGGCGTTGTCGTGCAAGATGAGACATTCTTTGGTAGTAATGCAACCAGCAAAGAGTATATCGTGATAGGTGAAAATTCTATCATAGGTGGCGGAACTAGCGTGACGAGAAGCTTGGAGAAAAACGCTTTTATAAAGGCGTAAAACTAGAATTTTAAAGGAAATTTGATGTCAAATAGGGTTTTTATCATAGCCGAGGCCGGGGTTAATCACAATGGCGATATAAATTTAGCTAAAAAACTGATTGACGTGGCAGCCAAAGCTGGCGCTGATGCAGTGAAATTTCAGACCTTTAAAGCTCAAAATCTTGTTTCAACAAACGCACAAAAGGCTAGCTATCAAAAAGAAACTACCGATAAAAATGAAAGTCAGTTTGAGATGATAAAAAAGCTTGAACTAGATGAGAATAAACATAAAGAGCTCATAGCCTACTGCAAACAAAAAAATATCACTTTTCTCTCAACTCCTTTTGATAGCGACAGCATAAAGCTTCTTGATGAGTTGGGGCTTAGCACATTTAAGATCCCAAGTGGCGAGATAACGAATTTGCCTTATCTTAGGCAAATAGGTGGGCTTAATAAAAAGATCATTCTCTCAACCGGCATGGCAAATTTAGGCGAGGTGGAAGCTGCTATAGAAGCACTTGTAAAAAGTGGCACGAAACGTGAAAATATAAGCCTTCTTCATGCAAATACGCAGTATCCAACGCCAATGGAGGATGTAAATTTAAAGGCGATGATAACTCTTAAAAATGCCTTTGGTCTTGAGGTCGGATATAGCGATCATACGCTTGGTATCGAGGTCGATATCGCAGCGGTTGCCATGGGCGCAAAGATCATAGAAAAGCACTTTACGCTTGATAAGAGCTTGCCTGGACCTGATCACAAGGCTAGCCTTGAGCCAGATGAGCTAGCGACTATGGTTAGTGGCATTAGAAATATCGAGCTAGCGCTTGGAGACGGACTAAAGCACTTTAGCAAAAGCGAGAGTGAAAATATCAAAATAGCTAGAAAGTCTATCGTGGCAAAACGAGATATAAAAAAGGGTGAAATTTTTAGCGAGCAAAATATCTGCGTAAAACGCCCAGGAGATGGCATAAATCCTATGAGGTGGGATGAGGTGATCGGACAAATTTCACAAAAAGACTATAAACAAGATGAGTTGATATGAGAAAAATTTGTGTAGTGACAAGCACTAGAGCTGAATATGGCCTGCTTTACTGGCTCTTAAAAGAGATAAAAGCAGATAGCGAGCTTAAGCTTCAGCTTATTGTCACTGGTATGCACCTAAGCCCTGAGTTTGGACTAACATACAAAGAGATAGAAAAAGAATTTAAGATAGATAAAAAGATAGAAATTTTAAGTAGCTCGCATACAAGTCTTGATATTTGCGCTGAGATGTCAAGAGTTTATGAGAAATTTGCTCCGGCACTAGCTGAGCTTAAGCCTGATATATTAGTGCTTCTTGGCGATAGATATGAGATATTTGGTGTAGCAGGTGTCGCTAGTATCATGCAGATACCAATAGCACATATTCACGGCGGCGAGACCACACAAGGAGCATTTGACGAGGCTTTTAGGCACAGTATAACAAAGATGAGCCATATACATTTTGCAGCCACAAATGAGTATGCAAACCGCATAATCCAGCTTGGCGAAGAGCCTAGTAGAGTTTTTAATGTCGGCGGCCCTGGCATAGAAAATATAAAAAAGCTAAATTTATTAAACAAAGATGAGTTTGAAAAATCTATAAATTTTAAGCTCACTAAAAAAAATATACTAATTACATTTCATCCAGTAACGCTTGAAAATAGTAGTGTAAAAGAGCAATTCAGCGAGCTTTTAGAAGCAATAGACAAGCTAAAAGATACAAATTTTATCTTTACAAAAGCAAATAGTGACATAGATGGTGATGTGATAAATAAAATGATAGATGAGTATGTTAGTATAAATCCACAAAAAGCTGTGGCGTTTACTTCACTTGGGCAGCTAAGATACCTAAGTGCGATAAAATTTGTTGATATAGTCCTAGGAAATAGCTCGAGTGGCCTTTCAGAAGTCCCAAGCTTTAAAAAGGCCACCATAAATATAGGCGATCGCCAAAAAGGACGTGCAAGAGCTAGCAGTGTGATAGACGTTAGGCCCGTTAAAAAAGAAATTTTAGCCGCTATAAAAAAAGTATATTCAAAAGAATTTGAGCAAGTTTTAAAAGATACCACCAATCCATATGATGGCGGTAATCCAAGTAAAAAAATGGTTAAAATTTTAAAAGAGATCGAGTTTGATGATATTTTGAAAAAGAAATTTTATGATATAGGTTTGAAATGAGAATAGTAAACGATATAAAGCTAAGCGTAAATTCAACCATAAAAGACGCCCTACAAACAATCAATAATGGTGGGCTCCAAATAGCTATCGTCGTGGATGAAAACGATAGCCTTGTAGGTACAGTAACAGATGGAGATATCAGACGCGGACTATTAAATGGTCTTGATCTAAATAGCAATATAAATCTTATAGTGCACAAGAGTCCAAGTATTGCAAATGTTGGCGACACAAAAGAGTCAATACTAAAAATAGCACTTGCAAAAAAGCTTCATAAAATCCCACTAATAGATGAACTTGGAAAGCTAGTTGGTATAGAAGATATCGAAGACATTATAAAACCGGTCAGCAAAACAAACAAAGTCATTTTAATGGTAGGAGGCCTTGGTACTAGGCTTAGACCGCTTACGCAAGATACTCCAAAGCCAATGTTAAAGGTCGGAAACAAGCCAATACTTCAAACGATAGTTGAGAAATTTGCAGAGTATGGCTTTGTAAATATCACGATGTGTGTAAATTTTAATGCAGACATCATCAAGGACTATTTTGGTGACGGCAAAGAATTTGGAGTAAACATCGACTACATTTTAGAGCAAAAAAGAATGGGTACGGCAGGTGCATTAAGCCTACTTAAAGAGCGACCAAACGAACCATTTTTTGTAATGAACGGTGATCTTCTTACAAATGTAAATTTCGAGCATATTTTTAACTACCACACGCTAAATAAAGCGACGGCTACAATGTGTGTAAGAGAGTATGACTACGAAGTTCCTTATGGCGTTGTAAAAATGAACGACAACAAGATAGTAGATATCTCAGAAAAACCAGTGCAGAAATTTTTCGTAAGTGCTGGAATATATATGCTCTCGCCGGAAATTTTAGATCTAATACCAAAAAATGAGTTTTATGATATGCCAACTCTTTTTGAAAAAGCGATAAGCAAAGAAAAAAACGTCATCTCGTTTCCTATACATGAGTACTGGATCGATATAGGTCGCTTAGAAGAGTATCAAAAAGCAAATGAAGAATATGCAAAAATATTTTGATTGGATATTTTAAATGAAAGCTCTTATCTTAGGCTATGGTTCGATTGGTAAAAGGCATTGCGAAGTATTAGAAGCTTTACCACAGATAGATGAGATCTGCCTCGTCACTAGCCAAGATATAGTTGGAAAAACTTGTTACAAAAGTTTAGAAGAAGTCTCAAATTTAGACAAGTTTGACTACTTTGTTATAGCAACTCCCACATTTTTACATCTGCAAAATTTAAAATTTCTAGACGAGAAAGTAAAAAATAAAATAATACTTTGTGAAAAGCCTTTGTTTGAGAAATTTTACGATTTTACACCAAAAAACAACAAAATTTTTATAGGCTACGTGCTTAGATTTCATCCACTTTTACAAAAATTAAAAGAGCTTTTGAAGAGTGAAAAAATTTTGTACATAAACGCTAGTTGTGGACAGTATCTACCAAGCTGGAGAAATGGGGACTATACAAAATGTTATAGTGCTAGCAAAGAAAAAGGCGGTGGGGTTTTGCTAGATCTTAGTCATGAGTTAGACTATGCCATGTGGCTATGCGGTAAATTTAAGAGCGTAAAAAGCTTTCAAGATAAAATTTCAAATTTGCAGATAACAAGTGATGATTTATGTTTGATCTTTGGCAAAACAAACAATAATGTAGTAGCCAATATAAGTATTGATTATCTGAGCCGCATGACGCATAGAAACGTGCGAGTGGAGTGCGAAGGCTCAACTTATGAGCTTGATTTCATAAAAGGTACTCTCATAAAACAAGATATCAATAGGCAAATTTTTAACATGCCAAATTTGGCAAGAAATGAGATGTTTTTAGCTATGCATAAAGATGTCTTGGGTGAACAAAGATACGTTTGTGGCTTTATTGAGGGACAAGATGCTATGGACATAATAGATCAAATTCAAAGGCAAAATAATGAGTAATGTTTTATGTACAATATGTGCAAGAGGCGGTAGTAAGGGTGTAAAAGGGAAAAATGTACGTGAGCTTTGTGGAAAACCCCTTATCGCTTACACCATAGAGCAAGCCAGAGAGTCAAATTTATTTGAACATATAGTAATTAGTACTGATAGCGATTTGATCGCAGAAACGGCAGTAAAATACGGCGCAGAAGTCTTTTTTAAAAGAGATGCTGCTATGGCCAGCGATACAGCTGGAAAGCTTGATGTGATAAAAGATGCTTTTTTAAAAAGCGAACAACATTACGCACAAAAATTTGATTATGAGATCGATCTTGATGCAACAGCTCCACTTCGTGATGTGAGCGATATCATAAACGCTTACAATCAGTTTCTGCGCGATGAAAATGACAATCTAATAACTGCAATGCCAAGCAGAAGAAGTCCGTACTTTAACTTGGTTGAAATTTATCCTGATGGACGTGTGGGGCTTGCAAAAACTTTAGCAAAAGCCATTGTAAGACGACAAGATGCACCAAAGACTTATGATATGAACGCTTCTATCTATATCTGGAAACGTGAAGCCTTACTAAATAACGATACATTGTTTTTGCCAAAAACTGGGCTTTATGTGATGAGTGAAGACAGATCAATCGATATAGATTGTGAACTGGATTTTAAATTTGTAGAGTTTTTAATGAAGGAAAAAAATGCTAACAGATAAAGTCATAGTAGTAACGGGAGGGGCTGGTAGGATAGGAAGTGCTTTCATAAGAGCCATCGCTAGTCAAAACGGAGTTGGAGTAATAGCAGAAGTCGACACAAAAAGAGCAAATTTACTAAAAGATGAGATAAAAACCTCAAACAAAGATGCGAAAATCGAAGTTTTACAAATTGACATCAGTGACGTAAATTCTGTTAATGAAGCCATAAATTTCTTACACTCAAAATATGGCCACATAGATGCACTGGTAAATAACGCCTATCCAAAAAATAAAAATTACGGTAAGAAATTTTTTGAGATAGATATGAATGATTTCAATGCCTTCTTAAATTTACACCTTGGCGGATACTTTAATATCTCGCAAAATTTTATAAAATACTTTTTAGAGCAAGGTCACGGTAATATCATAAATATCTCATCTATACAAGGTATCGGAGCTCCTGCTTTTGAGACCTACGAGGGAACAAATATGCACTCTCCTGTCGAATATACAGTAGTAAAACATAGCCTTCTTGGCATGACAAAATACATGGCAAAGATGTTCAAAAAAGACAATATTCGAGTAAACGCTATAAGTCCTGGAGGAATTTTAGATGGGCAGCCTGAGCCATTTTTAAGCCAATATAAAAAAAGATGTGGCATGAAGGGAATGCTCAATGCAAATGATATTTGCGGTGCTTTGATCTATTTACTAAGCGATGTATCAAAATATGTAAATGGGCAAAATATTGTAGTTGATGATGGATTTAGTTTATAATTTAAAGCCTTAGTTTATTGCTAAGGCTTTAAGCATCAAATTTAGTATGAGTATTTTAAAATCTCATATACAAAGTTTAAGATATTTTATTGATTGCAAAAGTATAAAACCCCAAAGCTAAGCTTTGGGGCGTGGGTTTGCGTATTGTAAAAGCATTAACACTCTTAAGGCTTTGTTACTACGACAAAGCCTCTATCTAAAACCTTAATGAAACTATTGTAGAAGCTTCATTACGTTTTGTTGTACGCTATTTGCTTGACTCATAGCATAAGCACCTGATTGAGCTAGGATGTTATGTTTTGAGAAGTTAGCAGACTCGCTAGCAAAATCAACATCTCTGATTTGAGATTCTGCTGATTTTACGTTAACTTGAGTTACAGTGATGTTATTAACTGTAGCTTGAAGTTGGTTTTGAACTGAACCAAGGTCTGAACGAACTTGATCAAGTGTTTTTTGAGCAGACTCAGCGATACTCATAACAGCCATCGCACCGCGAAGTGTCATAACACCAGCAGATTGAGCTACTGATAAAGCTGCACTCATTCTTTGGAAGCCCATAGCAGTTGCTAGGTTTTTATCTATTTGACCTCTTACATCTCTTAGAGATACTGATTGTTGAGCACCACCACCAGCAGAGAATGCTATTGATAGCTTAGTATTACCACCACCTACTAGTTTAATATCTCTACCATCAAGACGAACTAGATTTAGTCTACCTACAAAGCCAGCTGTTAAAGATGTACCAGCTGCTGCTTTACCTTTACCACCAAGACCTTTTGAGATATCTTTACCTGTTGCAACAATAGCACGGCCATCACGGCTTGTTAATACCATTTTGCCTGTTTCAGCATCAACAGAAGCTTCAACACCAGTTTGGTCTTTTACAGAGTTGATAGCATTTACAAGTGCACCGTTTGCGTCATTTGCTTTAACATCTAGGTCGCCAATTTTAACACCGTTGATTGTTAAAGACTGAATTAAACCGCCACCAATAGCAGCACTAGCCTTCCAAGTAACATCAGCTGTAGCTCTAACGCCAGTTTTATCAGCAACTTTGTTGATATTCTCAGCTAGAGCACCAAGACCTTTACCGATACCTGTTGAGATAGTAGCACCTGTAACGCCAACATCATTTACACCATCAACGTTTAAGAATTTAAGATTTACCGCACCCATACCTGTAAGTAGTTTTGAACTCTCAAAACGTGTAAGGCCGATCTTATCAGATGTAGTCGCACCAATACTCGCTTTAACAGTTTGGTTTGAGTAAGCACCTATTTGGAATTCTTTATTAGAGAATGTTCCGTTTAGTAGTTGCTGACCGTTAAATGAAGTAGTGTTACCGATATTGTCAAGCTCTTCCATTAGACGAACGATATCAGCTTGCAATGCTTGGCGTGATTGAGTTGTTTGGCCGTCTTGAGCTGATTGAGTAGCTTTTGTCTTGATAGTATCAAGAATTTTTAGCTGCTCGTCCATAGCTTTATCGGCAACTTGAATGATACCAATAGCATCATTACCATTTGCAATAGCTTGACCTAAAGCTGAAGCTTGACTTCTTAAACTATCTGCAATAGATAGACCTGAAGCATCGTCTGCAGCTGTTTGAATCCTAAGACCTGAGCTAAGTTTGTTAAGTGACTTAGATAGGTCAGTGTTGTTGCTAACTGCGTTAGCGTGTGTGTTAAGTGCGTTTACGTTTGTGTTAATACGAAAACTCATTGTAAATCCTTTTAATTTTTTAGTTACGACTTCTTGTCGCACAAAAACTATATCGTGAAATTTTCTAAAAACTTTATAGGCATGAATGAAAAAATTTTTAAAGATTAACATGGATTTGATTTTTATGCCTTGATACTTTAAAAATTATTTCTGCTACAATTACGCCAAAAAATTCAAAGGCTATATATAAATGAAAAGCTTAATCATCGTGGAATCTCCCGCAAAAGCAAAGACTATCAAAAATTTCTTAGACAAAAGCTACAACGTCATCGCCTCAAAAGGTCACATCAGAGATCTGCCAAAAACTAGCTTTGGCATCAAGATAGAGGATAATAAATTTACCCCAGAGTACCGCGTCAGCAGCGATCACTCTGCCATCGTAAAAGAGATAAAAGAGCTAGCTAAGGTTGCAGATGAAATTTACCTCGCGACCGATGAGGATAGAGAGGGTGAGGCCATAGCGTTTCACATCGCAAATGCCATCGGCAAAGAACCAACAAGCCTGCCTCGCATCGTCTTTCACGAGATCACCAAAAGTGCCATACAAAACGCTCTAAAAAGCCCAAGACACGTCGATATGAACAGTGTCAATGCTCAGCAAACAAGGCGCTTACTTGACCGCATCGTTGGTTACAAGTTAAGCCCACTTTTAAATTTAAAGATACAAAAAGGCTTAAGCGCTGGCCGTGTGCAAAGTGCAGCTCTAAAGATAATAGTTGAGCGTGAGCGTGAAATCCAGGCGTTTAAACCAGTCGAATACTATACTATCGACACCATTTTCAAAAAAGACCTAGACGCTGAGCTAGTTAAATTTGAAAACCAAAAGATCGAAAAGCTCACCATCCAAAATCCAGACCGTGCAAAATACATCATTGAAAATTTACAAAATGAGAAATTTAGCGTCCGAGAGATCGAGAGCAAGGATAGAAAGATCCAGCCAAGCCCACCATTTATGACCTCAACTCTTCAGCAAAGTGCAAGCAACCGCCTTGGCTTTAGCCCTAAAAAGACCATGATGATCGCACAAAGCCTCTATGAGGGTGTACAAACAAACGAAGGCTTCATGGGTGCGATCACCTACATGAGAACAGATAGCTTAAATTTAGCCAAAGAGGCTGTCGCGGCCGCTAGAGAGCATATATTGCAAAACTACGGCAAAGAGTATCTACCGGCCAAAGCGATAAGCTACACGACAAGCTCAAAAGGCGCGCAAGAAGCCCACGAAGCGATCCGCCCTACAAATTTAAACTTCACGCCACAAATAGCGGCTAAATTTTTAGAAAAAGACGCGCTCAAACTCTACACGCTCATCTATAATAGATTTTTAGCCTGCCAAATGAGTGCATGCGTGAGCCAAACGCAAAATGTCTATGTCGCAAGCGAAAAAGGCGAGTTTAAGATAAGCGGCAGAAAGGTAATATTTGACGGCTTTTACAAGGTTTATGGCGAGCTTGATAAGGATAAAATTTTGCCAAATTTAAAAAAGGGTGACGAGATGAGCTTGCAAAGCATAAAAAGCACGCAAAATTTCACCGAGCCGCCAGCCAGGTACTCAGAAGCTGGACTTGTTAAAAAGCTAGAAAGCCTTGGCATCGGCCGCCCAAGTACCTACGCACCGACTATCACACTGCTAACTTCAAGAGACTACGTGAGAGTCGAGAAAAAGCAGCTCATACCAAACGAGATCGCATTTAGTATGATAGGCGTTTTAGAGGAGCACTTTAGCAATATAGTTGATAGCGAATTTACCTCACATCTTGAAGAAAAGCTCGATGAAATCGCACTTGATAAGGCCGACTGGCAAAAGGTGCTAAGCGACTTTTACTATCCATTTATGGAAAAAATTAGTGCTGGAAAAACTGGCATAAAAAGCCTAAAAACAGCCACTCCGATCGGCGAGAAGTGCCCAGAGTGTGGAAGCGAGCTAGTGCTTAGAAAGGGTAGATACGGCGAGTTTATCGCTTGCTCAAATTTCCCAAAATGCAAATACTCAAGAAATATCGCAAAAGATAATGAAAAGAGCGCAGAAACTGACACTGCAACGGCTGCTAAGCCAAAACGTGAGTTTAAAAAGCTTGATGTGCCATGTCCAAAATGCGGCGGCGAGATCGTCGAGAGATTTAGTAGGCGCGGTAAATTTTATGGTTGTGCTAACTATCCAAAGTGCGACTTCATCTCAAGCTATGAGCCAGTGGCTCAAAAGTGTGACGAGTGTGGTGGAGATATGATCAAAAAAGAGCTTAAAAAAGGCACATTTCACGAGTGCGCAAAGTGCAAGAAAAAGACGCTTATTTCTGAAAACTAAAAAATTCTAGCCAAATTTGAGTCCTTGAGCCTAAATTTGGCTTTTATAAATTTGGAATTTAAATGCCTGACACCACCGCTAAGCTTAGCTAGCATAAAGGGCAAAAACCTCGTCACCAACTACACTCAGTTAGAGGGCAGCTTCAAATCGTAGCACCCACTTTTTGGGCTTTTTGGCGAGCTTAGACCCTACTAATTTTAAAAACTATCTTTTTATAAGAGAAAGTAATGTCATAAAATTTAAGCTTTTTGTATAGTTTTTAATAAATTCATATCTTGGAGCAAATTTTAAATTCCATTCACTCGCAAGAATTGACTGCTAAAATTTGGATTCGCTTATAGCTTAACTCAAATTTTAGAGCAGAAATTACTTGTTCTTGAAATTTTAAAATTTACTTGACACTTGCCATATATACGAACGCATGCGGTGCAAAATCGCTATCACATGCACTTCTAACGTGCGAGGGGATTGAGGGATCTAAAGGGAGATAAGGGGACGGCTTCGTAATTCAAGTCCCCTTGTCTCCCTTTTGAATAAAAGAGTTTTTAAATTTAAGGTCTGTATTTTTTAAAATTTGTCCATTTTCTCGTAAATTCAAGACGACCATACTTAAATTTTAAACCTATCAAAGCTATAATACGCCCCAAAAAAGGATGAAAAATGAAAACAATTATGCTCTGTGCGATATGCTCAGTCACTCAAGGAAACTGCGCCGAGGACTGCGCTTACTGCACACAAAGTGCCAAAGCTGGTGCCGATATCTCAAAATTTAAAGAAAAAAGCGTGCAGCAGGTGGTAGACGAAGCCAAAATGGCTTATAAAAACCACGCCCTTGGCTTTTGTTTGGTCACAAGCGGTGCTAGGCTGAATGACAAAAAGACCGACTATATCGCATCTTTAGCAAGAGCCGTGAGCAAAGAAGTGCCAAATTTGATGCTCATCGCATGTAACGGCATGGCAACTTACGAGCAGCTTAGCGAGCTTAAAAAAGCTGGCGTTTTTAGCTACAACCACAACCTTGAAACAAGCCGAGAATTTTTCCCAAAAATTTGCAAAACTCACACTTGGGACGAGAGATATCAGACAAATTTAGATGCAAAAAGAGCTGGACTCATGCTTTGCACTGGTGGCATTTACGGCGTTGGCGAGAGCGAGGCTGATAGGGTGAGCTTTAGAGCTAGTCTAAAAGAGCTTGAGCCGTTTTCGTCACCAATAAATTTTTTCATTAAAAATGAAGCGCTGAGTCTTGATCTGCCTCCTCTTAGTGCGGATGAAGCCCTAAAAATAGTGCGTGAGACCAAAAGAGATCTACCAGAAACTAGAGTCATGATAGCTGGTGGTAGGGAGAAAATTTTGGGCGAGAGGCAGTACGAGATCTTTGAAAATGGCGCCGATGCGATCGTGATAGGTGACTATCTCACCGCAAAAGGTGAGAAAGCTAGCAAGGATATCGAGGAGCTTACAAAGCGCGGTTTTAGCTTCGCTAGCATCTGCCATTAATGCTTGCAAATTTACTTTTAGCAGGGCTTGGAGGCTTTATCGGGGCTGGATGCAGGTTCTTAGCTGGTGAGCTGTTAAAATTTAGCCACTTTCCGCTAGCTACGCTTGGTGTAAATGTGCTTGGCAGCTTTATTATCGGCGTTTTGTTTTGTCTAAATTTAAGCCAAAACGTGAGGATGTTCTTGGTCGTTGGTATACTTGGTGGATTTACGACATTTTCAAGCTTTAGCCTTGATAGTGTGAAATTTTTACTAGAAGGCGAGCTAGTAAAAGGCTTTTTAAATATCTTTTTAAACCTTGTTTTTTGCCTACTTGCAAGCTATCTTGGTATTTTGCTTGGTAAGAGTTTATGAGAGTTTGCAAATTTAATAGAGTTTAAATTTTGCTAGATTTTCTTAATCGCATGCAGTGCTTTAGCACCATTGCATGTACTTTGAACGTGCGAGGGGATTGGGGGATTTAAAAAGGGGGATAAGGGGACGGCTTCGTAACTCGAGTCCCCTTGTCTCCCTTTTGAATAAAAGAACCTAAAAACAAAAAAGTCTGTATTTTTAAAAATAGAATTTTACTATCGCGAAAATTTTAAAATTCTATTCACTCGCAAGAATTGACTACTGATTTTAGGTCTCGCAAAGCTTGCCACTAAAATCAGAGCCGAAATTACTCGTTCATGAAATTTTAAAATTTACTTGACGCTTATCTGACTTGATAAATAAAAATTTGTCGTAGTTTTTAATCGCATGCAGTGCAAAATACCACCACATCCACCTTTCTATCTAGCTTCTACCTTTGGCATCTGAAGCATAAAATTTCTAGCCTCACTTAAAAGTACAGGCTTAAGCCCATCTACCAGAGTTTTTGGATCATAAATTCTTTCATATGAAAGTATTAAGACTCCATCTTTTTTAAGTAAAAAGTGGATTATTTCTATATTTTTACTGCTAGTTTCATCTTTTATGAGAGCTAAAATTTGATCATTCTCTTCACTATAAAGCACCTCTTTAGCCTCTTTTATCTTTCTTTTTAGCTCAGCAAGCATACTTTCACTTTTTATATTTTTGTCAAATTTCACTCTAAATCCTACAAAATGCTCATCAAAATTTTCATTTTTTAAAAAGTAAAAACTCTCATCTTTGGCTGTATTTTTCTTATAAAAAACGCTTCCATCAAATTTAAAACTTTGAACCAAACTTAGCTCGTCTGCAAAGCCAAAAATTCCAAAAAACATCAAGACAAAAAATAGAAATTTACGCATAAATTTGCACTCCAAATTTTTAAAAATTTGTCGCCATTTTGCCCAAAAATCGCTTAGCTTAATCAAAAAATAACAAAGCTTTTTATACAATCAAACATTTTTAATTTAAGGATCTTTTTGCAGTTACATCAAGCTAGCGAGCTTAGTATTCTTGTCGTTTTGGCATTTATCGTCTTTGCTTCGCCTTATATTTCTAAAATTTTACGCATTCCTGTCGCTCCTGCTGAGATAATACTTGGAGCACTGGCTAGCTACATCGGGCTTGTCGGCGAGAATGAGATGTTTAAGCTAATTAGCGAAGTTGGCTTTTTCTTTTTGATGTTTCTAGCCGGCATGGAGATCGATCTTAGAATGCTTATAAATATCGACCGCAAAATTTTACGTCTGGGGCTTATCTATCTTGTGCTCATTTACACGCTAGCAACTGCACTTACATTTAGTTTTGATCTTAGTTTGCTCTATATTATCATTATCCCGATAATGGCCGTTGGTATGATATTTACGCTATTTAAAGAGTATGGCAGAGATGTAAAATGGCTAAATTTAAGCATGCTTATTGCAACTATTGGTGAGCTTATAAGCATTACGCTTTTGACATTTATAGCAGCCTATTTGCAGTTTGGAGCTAGCATAAATTTATGGCTAACGATTGGCTATTTGATCTTATTTTTAGCCATCAGCGTACTTAGCTTTAAAATTTTAGATGTGCTTTTTTGGTGGTATCCTGGGCTTAAAGTGATCCTTATGCCACACTACGATAAGGACGAAAAAGATATTAGATTAAGCATTGCTGTATTTTTTTCGATGATTGCGCTTATGCTTTATTTAAATTTAGAAGTTGCCTTTGGTGCGTTTATCGCAGGTATGTTTATAGCTACATTTTTTGATCATAAAAAGGACTTACCGCACAAGCTTTCAAGCTTTGGATTTGGTTTTTTGGTACCGATATTTTTTATACACATAGGCTCAACCTTCAAGCTCTCAAGCCTAAGCTCAAATGAAGTGATAAAAGATGCTATTTTTATATTTTGTGCAATGCTTACCACAAGGCTTTTTTCAAGTGTGTTATTTGTAGGGAAATTAGGATTTAAGGGGATATTTTTGTTTTCTCTCTCACAATCCATGCCACTAACGCTTCTAGTAGCAGTTGCTACTATCGCACACAGATCAGGTGAGATAAGTGACTATTCTTACTCATCTTTTATCCTAGCAAGCCTAGCTCAAGCTATAATAGGGACAATAATTATAAAATTTCTAATGCAATCAAGAAGTAAGGAGTAAAAATGTCATCAAATACAGCTACGCTAACTGATAACAGAACCGGTAAGAGTTACGAGTTTCCTATACTAAAAGGGACTATGGGACCTGATGTGATAGACATCTCGACATTTTTTAGTGATACTGGAATGTTTACTTTTGACAGAGGTTATACTTCAACTGCGATGTGTCGCTCAGCGATAACTTATATAGACGGCTTAAAAGGCGAGCTAATGTATAGAGGTTACGATATCGCGTATTTGGCTGAAAATAAGACATTTTTAGACGTGGCATATTTACTCTTAAACAAAGAGCTTCCAACAAATGATCAGTATATAAATTTTAAAACCGAGCTTAAAAAAAGAAGCTTTATACATGAGGGCATGATGAAGCTATTTGACGCATTTCCAGACAAAGCTCACCCTATGGCGATCTTGCAGGCAGCAGTATCAGCGTTAAGTGCCTTTTACTCAGATCATCTAAATATGGATAAGCCTGAAGAGTATCACGAAATGGCCATGCGTATAATCGCTAAAATTCCAACGATCGCGGCCTTTAGCTACCGCTACTCACGCGGTCTTCCTATCATATATCCGAATTTAGATCGTGGCTTTACTGAAAATTTCCTCTACATGATGAGAGGCTATCCATACGAGCACGTCGATCTTAAGCCTATCGAGATCAAGGCACTTGACACAGTCTTTATGCTGCATGCAGATCACGAGCAAAATGCTTCAACAACGACTGTTAGAACCGTTGGCTCTACGCACGCGCACCCATACGCATGTATAAGTGCAGGTATTGGAGCACTTTGGGGCTGGGCTCATGGCGGCGCAAACGAGGGTGTCATCCGTCAGCTTGAAGAGATCGGCTCGGTCGCAAACGTCGATAAATACATCGCTAGAGCAAAGGATAAAAACGATCCATTTAGGCTAATGGGCTTTGGTCACAGGGTCTATAAAAATTTTGATCCTCGCGCAAAAGTGCTCAAAAAAATGAGAGATCAACTTATGGATGAGATAGGCATCAACTCAGAGCTTATCAAGATCGCCAACCGCATCGAGGAGATCGCGCTAAATGATGACTACTTTGTTAGCAGAAATTTATATCCAAACGTTGATTTTCACTCAGGGCTCATCCTAAAGGCACTTGGCATACCAAATAATATGTTTGCCGTCATCTTCGTCATCGGCAGGACTCCAGGCTGGATCAGCCAGTGGATCGAGCTAAAAGAGCAAGATACGATAAAGATCGTCCGCCCAAGACAGCTTTATGTTGGAGAGACAAACAGAACACCAAAATGAGCGAGCTTTTAAATTTAGCTAAAAAAGCAGCCGTTAATGCTGGAGTGCAAATAATGAAATTTTACTCTGCAGATAATACGGCTCTTAAAGTCTGCCTAAAAGATGACAGCTCACCACTAACTAGTGCTGATCTAGCCGCAAATGAAGTGATACTAAAAGAGCTAAGCAAAAGCGGGATAAAAATTTGCTCTGAAGAGAGTATCTTGCAAGAAAGCGACAAAGATGAGTTTTGGCTCGTAGATCCACTTGATGGCACGAAAGAATTTCTAGCTAGAAACGGCGAATTTTGCGTTTGCATAGCGCTTATAAAAAAAGCTAGGCCGGTGCTTGGCGTGATATTTATCCCAGTTAGCAAAGAGCTTTTTTATGCTGATGAAAATGGCGCCTTTAAAGAAATTTTAGATGATAAAGATGAAATCATAAAGAGAGTTGATCTAAACAAAAAAGATAAAAATTTAGACAATCTAATCTTTTCAAGCAGAAGAGGCGATGCCAAAGAGATAGAACTTATAGGGCAGAGCTTAAATTTTGAGCAAAGGTGCATCGGCTCAGCCATAAAATTTTGCCGTTTGGTTGAATTTGGCGGAGCTTATTTGAGATTTGCCCCAAGCTACCTTTGGGACAATGCAGCAGGAGAAGCGCTCGTAAATTTTTGTGGCGGAAAAGTATTTGACGCTAATAGCAGCAAAGAGATGAGCTACGAGCTTGCTGATTTAAAAAGTCCATTTTTCATAGCTCTCTCAAAAAACACACTAAATCTAAAAGATAAAATCACACAACTATATAAGCAAAGTAAAATTTAAACCTTAAATTTCTTCTAGTAGATAAAGCATACTAGCTATTTTTGCTGTGCCTAGCACGTAGCTCATTATATTTGCTGCAACCTTATCTTTTTTAAGCACTTTGCCATTTATATCAAATATATCTTCGTTGTTCTCTTTGATAAATTTTAAGGTTTTTGCTGCGATATCTTCTAAACTATTTTTGCCGTCAAGCAATAAAAGTATGTAATAATCGATATTGTTAAGCTTTCTTGAAATGCTAAATTTATTAGCAAAAACAACATCGGCATTATTTTTATGATTTAAAAAATATCTTACATAATTTATTAAATTTTGACTAAGCCTTGAGTGTCCAGGCCTATACTCGATATTTTTTTGCTCATCTTTTAAGATCATTGCATCAGACGAGTTTGTTAAAATCCTTACAAAAGCGCTATAAACCATGAGCTTATCTTCTGGCAAAATTTCTAAAATCTGAGAAAGGTTTATGCTAGCTGGATACATCTTATAAAAGACCTCGCAAAGCCATGATATATCTTGTGGCATAGCACCATAACTATCTTGCCACTGGTTATCTTTCTTTATAAAATCTGCCACAACGTGAATTTTGTTAATATCGCTTGGACCTATTTGTTTATTGGCTATGCTCTCATAAGTTTTGCTATGGACTATTAGGCTTTGTCTAAAGACTTTGTTGCTAATCATATCCATGAATTGCTCTAGATCGATTCTGTCCTTAAACTTGTTATTTTTGTATTCATCTACTATGGCTGTGCCAACATCCGGGGTAAAAATATCATCAATCGTATACTCACAAAGATAAGTAAGCTCATTTTTAGCGAGCATGGCATTAAAATCTTTAAAATAAAATGGATTATTTGTATCTTCTAAAAACTCATGAGCTATGTAAAAGTCATCTTTTGAAAGTACATCTTCTGTTATAAAAAGAAGCATACTAAGTGGCATTTTCTTTTCATAAATTTCTTTATCTCTTGTTAGCAAATATTCTTTATAGACTAAAAGTGCTTCTTTAGCTGCTTTTAGCTTATCTTGCATAGTCTCTTTATCTTTTGCGGCAAGTAGCATTATGTCTCTTATAATATCTTTTACTTTCCAACCAGGATAAACATTATAAGAGATAAATGCCACGCCATTTGCACTTAAATTCTCTCTTACGACTTTTAATATAGCTTCTTTTACAAAGTCAGGCACCCAGCTAAAAACGCCATGAGCGATGATATAGTCAAATTTCTCATCACTCTTAAACTCACAAATATCGCCATGGATAAGCTCTAAATTTGTAAGCCCCATCTCTTTAACGATCTCTTGCCCACGCCTTATCTGCTCGCCGCTAAGATCTATGCCAACTACTTTTGCATTTTTGTTATTTACTGCAAATGGGATCAAATTTCCGCCAAAGCTACATCCTATCTCTAAAACTCTTGCATTTTCGCATGGCGGTGGAGTTATGCCAAGAAGTGTAGCACAAGCTTCAAGCCTATATGGCGACGATTGGGCAAAAGCTATTGATTTATAAGTTAGCTCATCATAAGACTTTTCGATTTTGCTATTTTGGCTCATTTTAGCTCCTAGTAGTCTTTTTCTTTGATTTTTTCTAGCATATTTTTAGCATCATTCTCAGGATCATCCACTATATATGCGCGCCTTATCTTGCCATCTTTAATGATAAGTGTTTGCCTAAAGTAGAATTTATGTCCATTTGATGCAGAAAAAACTGGAAGTTCAAGCGCCCTCTCAAGCATAAACTCACTATCATTTAAAAACATGACTCCAGCCGAAGTCTCTTCTTGAAATTTCTTTTGAGCTGCGATATCTTGTGAGCTAATGGCCACTACCATGAAACCAAGATCGTTAAAATCTTTTAAAAATTTCTTGTAGTTTATAGCTTGTTTGGTGCAGCCCTTCATGCCCGCAGTATTTTGCAGCTGCTCACTTAAAAGATCAAAGTCCTCACCTATCTTTGGATAGATGAAAATAACGCAGTCGTGTGTCCTTGCAAAGGCAGAAAAATCAAATTCCTTACCATCTAAGGTATTTAAATATATACTCGTAGGCACTTTTATCATACTTCATCCTTTAAAATTTTTACTATTATATCTTTATAAGCTTTGTCTTAAGCTTTTTTAGAATTTAAAAGATAAACTATAAAAAGGACAAAAAAGCTAATTATTAACATCAAAAGTGCATAGACATGAGCCTTGGTATAATCAAGCATTTCAACCGCTTCAAATATCGCAATGCTAGCGACCTTGCTCTCTCCAGCTACGCTACCGCCTATCATTAAAACAACGCCAAACTCGCCCATAGTGTGAGCAAAGCTAACGACAGTAGCTGTTAATAAATTTGATCTGATGCTTGGCAAAATTACCCTAAAAATAGTCGTGAGTTTGTTTTTACCAAGACTATAGCTCGCTTCAAAAAGGCTCTTTTTTAGGCTATTTAGTCCAGCATAAATCGGCCCAAACATAAATGGCAATGAATAAATACAACTTGCCACAACAAGACCTGTGAAGTTAAAAACAAGCCTAACTCTAAAAATTTCTTCGATAAATTTACCAAAAGTGGAATAAGGCGAAAGAAAAATGAGCAGATAAAAGCCAAGAACACTTGGCGGCAAGACCAGAGGTAGTGAGATTACCGACTCTAAAAACGACTTGCCAAAAAATTTCTTTTGAGACATAAAATAGGCAAGTGCGATGCAGACAAAAAATAAAATAAAAGTTGTTATAAAAGATAATTTTAGTGATAGCCAAAACGGCTCGTAATCGATACTTTTTAACTCGTCTATCATGCTTTTTCCAAATTTACACCAAATGCTTTTGTGCTAACTACTACCATATCGCCTGCTTTTAGATTCATTGCTTCGCTGCTACTTAGCACCACTTCACAAATTTGGCGGTTTATTAATACATTTGCTACGAAGATCGCATCATGTTTTTTTATCTCTAAAATTTTAGCATTAAAGGCAAATTTCTGCGATCCTGCACTCTTTAAAAATATCTCACTTGCGCTACCTGATCTTGAAATTTTTCCATTCTCAAGGACAAAGACTTTATTGCAAAGCTTATAAATTTCAGCGATATCATGACTTACTAAAATAATGCTCATCTTAAACTCATCATGAAGTGCTAGTAAATAGTCTTGAAGTTTCTCACGCATGGCATTATCAAGCGCACTTAACGGCTCATCAAGTAGTAAAATTTCAGGCTTTCTCATAACCGCACGAGCCAAAGCAACACGTTGCTTTTGACCGCCAGAAAGAGTGCTAATCTTTGCGTTTTTTAGACTTATTAGGCCGCAAATATCAAGAAGCTTGTTCGCTAGAGCTAGATCATTTTTTGCAAAGAGCAAATTTTTAAAGACATTCATATTTTCAAAAAGTGCATAGTCTTGAAATAAAAAGCCGATATTTCGCTTTTGTGGAGCCAAATTTGTCTTTTCATCAAAGAAAACTTTATCTCCGACCTTTATAGAGCCACTTTGTGGCGTTTCAAAACCAGCAATCAATCTTAAAATAGTAGTCTTTCCGCCGCCGCTTGCTCCATAAAGTGCGACAAAATCACCACTTTCAAAGCTAAGGTCTGCCTCAAGCATAAATTTGCCGTCGCCACCATTTAGCTCTTTTTTGCAAGAAATTTCTATCATTTTTGAGTACTTATATGAATACTAGTAGATTTTATATAGGCAAAAACACTATCATTTTTACTCAAATTTAGCGCTCTTAAAGCGTGATTTGAGATAATAGCTTCGAAGTAAATTTCGCCACATTTTAAGCTAACAACACTTAAAATTTCACCAAAATTTATAGCTTCAATCACGCACTTTAGCTCGTTTTCAAGCGAGCTATTACTTAGTTTGTCTTTTGCCAAGATAACATCGGAGCTTTTAAAACCTAAGCCAATCTCATCATCTAAGGTGAATTTGCTAGCCTCATTTAAAACTAGCATAAATAAATTTGCCTCTAAATTTAGACCCTTTAGCTCAAATAAGCTAACGTCATCTTTAGTTAAAATTCCAACGATCTTTGCTCTTATCATTTAGCTGGAACGTTGTAACCAAATTTCTTGAAAATTTCTCTTGATTTATCACCTAAGATAAACTCATAAAATGCCTTCGCATCATCATTTTTTTCAGCATGTTTTAGAAGAACTATGCCTTGATCGATCGGAGTGTATAGCTCTTGTGGAACAAAGATGTAATTAACGCCCTCTTTGTATTTTGACATTTTCTCATCAAAAAGTGCGCTAGCAGCGATAAAACCTACATCAGAAGCACTTAATGCTTGAGATAGAGTTTCAGAAATTTTTTGAGCATAGACGATATTTTTTTCTACTTCGTCATAAAGTTTTGCGTTTTTAAGAGCCTCTATACTAGCTTTGCCGTATGGTGCAGTTTGTGGATTTGCGATAGAAATCGCCTTTAAGCTACGAACAACTTCGATACCTTTTTTGAAATCAACATTTCTAATAGAGAAAATAGCAACAGCACCTTGTGCATAAACTTTTGGAGCAGCTACTGCAAAGCCTGTGTCATAAGCTTTTTGAGCAAAGCCCATATCAGCAGCCATGAATATATCAGCTGGAGCCGAGTTTTGTATCTGCGTAACAAGACCGCCACTTGCACCAAGGGTTAAGTTGATCTTTGTATTTGGATAAAGCTTATTAAACTCTTTTATAAGCTCTGGAAATGCATATGTCGTATTTGCAGCAGCATATACATTTACTTCAGTACCAAATGCGTTTATGGCAAGCAAAGCCGCCACACATAAAAATTTAAAAGCTTTTCTCATTTAAACTCCTATAATAATTTGAGATGATTTTACTATTGCCAAAAGTGTATCGCCAACACCTATTTTCATCTGGATAGCACTATCTTTTGTGATGATAGCAGTTAAAGTCTGTTCATCGCTTAGTTTTAAAGTGATTTCAGCATTTACAGCTCCTATCTTTGCTTCGATCACTTCGCCTTTTAATTGATTTTTTGTGCTTATTTTTATATCTAGATCCTTAGCCAAAATGACAGCTGGAGCTTTAAAAATATAAATAACTTTTTGTCCAACTTTTAGGCCTAAATTTTTCTCACTTTCAACCGTGATGTTTGACTCAAGCGTGCAGCCATTACTTAGTTTTGCAATTATTTGAGAATTTACCGCACCGCGGTTTATGCTAATAATCTCACATGAGAGCTGATTTCTAGCACTTAAGTTCATATTCATTCTTTGAAGATTTATAATATCTACATCCTCAAAATCTACTTTTTGACAAATTTTTTGCAAAAAATCCTTTTGAGTCTCAAGAATGACATCATAAATTTTTATCAGTTTATTGGCATACTCGCTTAGCTCGGAGCCACTATTTTTTTTATTTCCATCAGCTCTAATAATAAGGGGCTTACTACTTTTATTATTTATCGTATCAAGACAGTCCCAAGCATTTTTATATGATATACCAACCAATTCTGCTGCTTTTGTGATACTTTTTGTCTTTTTTATGGCCTTTAATAATGTAATATGTTTAGCTAAAACCTGTGTATCTTCGCCTAAAAATAGTTCTAAATTTATATCTGCTTTCAAAATTTTTACCTTTACTATATTGGAGAATAATTTGTGAAGTATATCTAATTATATTAATCCTTAAGCTTAAAGTTAAGTTGATCTATAAATTTTTCTTAATTTCTTATAAAGTTTTTAAAAGATAAAATCGAGCTACATTTTATAAATAAAAATAAGGCTTAGTATGAAATTTTTGCTTTCTATCTTTTTTAGTTTGCTTTTAGCCTGTGCTAATACGGATATAAATACGAATAGCGAAAGCGATGAATTTGATGTTGAATTTGAAGCAAGAAAAGATGTTTTCGACCCGCTTAGTGGCTACAATAGAATGATGACACATGCAAATGACTTTATCTATGTAAATATGCTAACTCCGGTGGCAAAAGGCTATGCCTATGTTGTGCCAAAAACAGCTAGAACAATGGTTTCAAATTTCTTTGACAACCTTCTTTTCCCAGTTCGCTTTGTAAACAATCTACTTCAGCTTAAATTTCAAAATGCTGGCGAAGAGACATTGAGATTTTTAGCAAATACGATAATAGGTTTTGGCGGACTAACAGACGGAGCAAAATACTACGATCTAAAACCTCACGATGAAGATTTTGGACAAACGCTTGGATATTGGGGGCTTGGCAGCGGTTTTCATATAGTTTGGCCACTTATTGGACCATCAAATTTAAGAGATACTGGTGGCATGGTTGGAGATTATTTTGCTGATCCTATTAGCTACGTTGATCCTATACTTTTATCAACTGGCATAAAGTCATATAGAGCGTTTAATAGCTTTTCACAAGATCCAACTGCTTATGAAAAACTAAGAAAAGATGCTATTGATCTTTATCCATTTTTACGCGATGCTTACGAGCAAAGACGTGACAAGCTTATCAAGGAGTAAATATGAAAATTTTAAAAATTTTAACTATGATTTTACTTTTTACAACTAGCCTTTTTGCTATTTCAAAAGAGCAGATCAAGCCTGAAGTAGAGATGAAAACAACAAAGGTTATTGAAATTTTAAAAGATACAAATTTAGACAATAACGCAAAGACAAAAGAAATTTTTGCTCTTCTTGATCCATTTTTTGACTATAAACAAATGGCAAAGATAAGCCTTGGCAAACGTTACAACAGTCTAAGTAGCGATGAACAGGCTAAATTTGACGCAGCATTTGAGCAAAAACTAAAAGGCTCATACATAGATAAACTTTTAGGATACAAAGATCAAGAGATACATATAACTGGCGAGAGCGAACCTCAAAAAAATAGATACTGGCTAACATCTGAGCTTATAAATGATGGCAAGAGCTACGAATTTGTCTATAAATTTTATGACGCTAAAGAGCGTGGTTGGCTCATTTACGATCTTGATATCGTTGGCGTAAGCATCATTCAAACATACAGAAGTCAGTTTGGCGATGTGCTAAATAACGCTGATTTCAATACTCTTTTACAAAAGCTAAACGAAGCTGTTTTGCCTGATCAAAATAAAACTAACCCTTAATGCGACAAATTTTTAAATTTATCATTGCTAAAAACAAGCTTATTATTGCTCTAATTTTAGCTTTAAGCGTAGTTTTTGGCTATCTTAGCACCAAGCTTAGCGTTGATGCGTCAGCTGAAACGCTACTGCTTGAGCATGATCCTGACTTAAAAGCTTATAGAGAGATAGCCAAACGCTACGACTCACCCGGATTTTTAGTGGTTGCTTTTACTCCAAAAGATGACCTTTTTTCACCTAAAAATTTAGAACTTATCAAAAATTTAGGCGATGAACTAGCTAAAAACGATATGGTAAATAGCGTCATCTCCATAATAAATATTCCGCTTTTAAATAGTGTAAAAGGCGGGATTACTGGTATCTTAGATCATACTCCAACACTGCAAGATAAAGATATAAATATTTCAAAAGCAAAGCTCGAGTTTGCAAAAAGTCCGATTTACAGCGGAAATTTGATAAGCAAAGATCTAAAAACCACAGCAATTGCTCTAAATTTAAAACAAGATGAGAAATTTAATGAGCTTGTAAATGAGAGAAATTTGCTTAGTCAAAAAGAGTCAAACGGCACTATCACACAAGCTGAGCGACTTAAGCTAGAGGCTCTTGCCTATGAGTTTAAAGCCTACCGAGATGAGCTTAGAAAAAGTGATCACGAAAACCTTGAGTCCATAAAAGCAACCATAGCTAAATTTAACGCAAATGACGAGCTATTTTTAGGCGGTGCAAATATGATCGCCGATGATATGATAGGCTTTATAAAAAGTGATCTTTTGGTCTATGGATTAAGTGTACTTGCTCTTCTTAGCTTTAGTTTATGGCTATTTTTCAGGCAGATTAGATGGATAGTTTTGCCGATGTTTATATGTGCCGTAAGTGCCATTTTTACGACCGGAATTTTTGGTATATTTGACTGGGAAGTGACGGTCATTAGCTCAAACTACATCGCACTTCAGCTTATCATTACTATTTCAACTGTGATTCACCTTGTCGTTAGCTACCGAGAATTTTACGTAAAGCATCCAAAATATAGCCAAAATCAGCTAATTTATCTAACGCTTCGTGATAAATTCTCTCCATCTTTTTGGGCGATATTTACAACAGTTATTGGCTTTAGCTCGCTTATGAGTGCTGACATAAAGCCAGTTATCATGCTTGGCATTATGATGAGCACTGGCATTAGCGTTTCGCTTGTGCTTGCGTTTTTGCTATTTGGCGCGATAAATGTAAATTTAGAAAAATTAGCTCCTATTAGAACCTTTGAAAATAGCTTTAAATTTACAAAATACTGCGCAAATTTAGCTCTAAACTCAAGAAAGATTATCTACGTAGTTTGCGCTCTAGTTGTCTGTTTTGGCGTTTATGGTATCAGCAAGATAAAGGTTGAGAATAGCTTCATTGGCTACTTTAAAGAAAGCACAGAAATTCGCCAAGGAATGCAAGTTATTGATACCAAGCTTGGCGGCACGATACCAGTTGATGTGATAGTGAAATTTAAAGAGCAAAAACAAGATAAAAATGCTGAGCAAGATGAGTTTGAAAATGAGTTTGAAAGCAATGCAAAGGATGCGAAATACTGGTTTAATAGCTATCACACAAGGGTTGCTGAGAAAATTCACGACTATTTAAAAGAGCAAAAATTCGTTGGACATGTAAGCTCGCTAGCAACCCTTATAAAAGCCATAAAAGAGCTAAATAACGGCGCGAGTGATGATTTTTTATTAGCTGCAATGTATGAGAAATTGCCACAAAATTATAAAAATATCTTATTAAGTCCTTATGTAAGCGTTGAAAATGATGAGCTTAGATTTAGTATAAGGATCGTTGATAGCGACTCCGAGCTTAGACGAAATTTATTTCTAAAGGAGCTTAGAGAAGGGCTAGCACAGCTTACTAAAAATGACAATGTAAGCATAGAAGTTGCCGGCATGATGGTGCTTTATAATAATATGCTTCAAAATTTACTTAGCTCGCAAGTTGATACTTTTGGGCTAACTGTCGCTATACTTTTTGTCATATTTTGCTTTATCTTTAGGAGTATAAAGCTAGCAACCATTGCAATAGTTTCAAATTTAATCCCGCTTTGCACACTCTTTGGTGTGATGGGATTTTTCGGTATTCCGCTTGATGTGATGAGTATCACAATCGCAGCCATTAGTATTGGTATCGGTGTTGATGATATCATTCACTACATACACCGCTTTAAAGAAGAAATGCTTACAAAAAGTGTTTTTGAGAGTATTAAAGCTGCTCATGCAAGCATCGGATATGCGATGTATTACACATCGTTCACTATTTTTCTTGGCTTTAGCGTGATGATAACCAGTAACTTTATCCCGACCATATATTTTGGCTTACTAACCGATCTTGTTATGGTATTTATGCTTCTTGGCGCACTAATCATCTTACCAAGCCTCATTGCAAGCTTTGTAAAAAAGCGCGATATTTAAGCTAAATTTATTTGATAACTTTGATAAATGAGTAGACATCGGCCACGCCGTCAATGTGCTTAGCATACCAAATAGCATGTTTTTCTTGTTCAATGCTATCAACTACGCCGCTAAATACAACATCGCAGCCAACTATGCTAACACGCACATTTGTGCCCTCAACTATACTATCTTTAAAAAGATTTTGCTTTAAGTTTGCGAGAATTTTTAGACTATCGCATGGATATTCTGGCTTTTTGATACGAAGATAGGTATAAATTTTTCGCACGCCATCTGTACTTTTGGCTAGTTCTACTAGCTTATCTTCAAGCTCTTTACTATCAACAAGTCCGATCAGATAAGCATCTCCGTAAAAAACCTCTATCTCGATATCAATATTACTAAGCCCTTTTGAAAATAAAATTTTGCTTTGTAGCTTGCTTTGTATAAATTTATCTCTTGTGATCGAGTAAATACCACGTTTATCGCGTGAAATAGAGTACGCATCATAGACATTTAGTGGCGCGGTTGCTGGGGTTAGTACTGAAGAGCAAGAGCAAAAAAATAGAGCCAAAAATGCAAAAACGCTAAATTTTAAAATCAGAAATCCTTTTATAATTTCAAAAAAGTTTATATAAAATGGACTAAAATTTATCTAAATCTGCTAAAATAACGCGCACGGAGGATAAAGTAATCTGGTGATGCTCACGGGCTTCAAACCCGATGACTGGGCGGTTGACCGTCTGGTGGGGAGTTCGATTCTCTCATCCTCTCGCCACTCACTTTAAATTTTACTTTTATCAAGCAAATTTATAATCCCAAACAAAATAAAGCTTAATACAACCAAAATAAGGCTTAAAACTAGTGCTTCATCGCTTTTACCATCGTATACGGCATTATAAATGGCAAGCGAAATAGTGTCTGTTTTGCCTATGATATTGCCACCCAAAATTAGTGTTATGCCAACCTCACCAAGCCCACGCGAGATCGCTAAGATAAAAGCCGCTGCTACGCTTTTCGCAACGCATGGAAAGAGCACGAAAATAGCTGTTTGAAATTTATCTTTCCCAAGGCTATATGCTGCTTCACTTAGGCTTTTTGAAAGTGAGCCAAGAGCAGAAGCGACAGGCTTTACAAAAAGTGGCAAAGAGGCTATAAAAGCAGCTAACACAAGAGCCTTAAAACTAAAAATAATTTCTAAATTTAAAGCCTTACCGACGATGCCATTTTTACCAAGCAGATAAAGCAGTAAAAATCCAGTTGCAATAGGTGGAAAGATGAGTGGAAAAGTTACGATCATCTCTAAAATAGCTTTAAATTTGACCTTACCAAAAGCTAAATAATAAGCCAAAGCCAGCCCAAAAATGATAAGCAAAGCCACTTGGCACAAAATGACCTTTATGCTTAAAACCAGAGGATCAAATAGCCAAGAGAGCTCTTGCAAATTTAGCCTTATCTTATGCCAAATTTGGTGTAAATTTCTTTTGATCTCTCGCTTTTTAGCTCATCCAGAAATTTAACGCAATCAGCCTTTTTATCGCATTCTTCAACCTTTGCAGCTACGATGTTTGCTGGAGCGTAAAGCGATTTGTCTATCAAGATAAAACTACCAAATTCGTCTTTGTGCGCATTTAGTTCGGTCTGGTTGATGAACCCAGCATCAACTTCACCGTTTAATATATATGTAACGACTTGTGGTACGCCGGCAACTGCTAAAATTTTATCCTTTAGTTCGCCACTTAAATTTGCTTTTTGCATAAATTCATTCGCTCTTTTACCATAAACAGTCTTTGTTGCGTCTGGCATAGCGATCTTAGAAAGCGCTTTTAGCTCTTCAACTTTTTCAATTTTCACACCTTTTTTAGTAGCTAGCACCAAAGCGCCTGAGCCTAAATTTACATATTCAGTGATTTTTAGATCAGATTTTTTCAAAAAGTCCTCGTCGCCTACGATCACGTCAGTTTTGCCCTCTTTTGCCTGAGCCATGATAGCTGTGATGTTTGCAAAAGAAGTGTCGATATTTACGCCATCTTTTTTGAGGTTTTGTGCGACTGCCTCAACTATCTTTTTATATCCGCCACCAGCACTTACTAGCAAATTTTCATTGCCAAATGCAAAAATTGCGGCCATTAGAAGTAAAAACTTTTTCATATTTTTCCTTTAAAAGTAAAATTTCACGATTTTATAAAATATACTCTTATATACTCTTAAAATATATTTTTATAACTTATTTGGCTTTTTGCCAAAATGGTATAATCCCAACAAAACAAAAGGATAGGCATGAACGAACTTGAGCTAAAGATGCAAGGTAAGATAGATAGGCTAACGGATAATACTTTTAAGCTAGATCCAAGGATCGGCGAGGGCTACTTTACTGCGAAATATTTTCTAAAAGTAAATAAGATAATTAAGCAAAACCTGCCAGATCAGCATGTGACAATGCAGTTCTTTCAAAGGCGCGATGATATCGTGCTTTGTGGCATTGACGAAGTTTTAGCCGTCATCAATAAATTTGCCAAAGACCCAAACGAGCTTGAAATTTACGCGCTTAATGATGGCGATATCATAAACGCAAACGAGCCAGTTTTAAAAATAAGCGGCAAGTATGAAAATTTTGGCTTTTTAGAAAATGTGATAGATGCGACGCTTACTAGAAGAAGCTGCGTAGCGACAAACTCAAGAGACGTGATAAGAGCGGCAAACGGCAAAGACGTCTTTAGCATGGCGGATAGGCAAGACGACATCTGCACGCAACCAGGCGATGGATACGCCTCGTTTATCGGTGGGATCAAAAAGGTCGCCACAGACGCTCAGGGCGAGCTTACAGGGCTAAAAGGTGGTGGCACCATGCCTCATGCGCTTATTCAAATGTGCGGTGGAGATATAGTAAAAGCCTCAGAAATTTATGCTAAAACCTTTGAAAATGAAAAGATCACGGCATTAGTTGATTATAACAACGACGTGATTACAGACGCATTAAAGGCTGCAAATGCCTTAAAAGAGAGGCTTGGCGCGGTTAGGGTTGATACTAGTAAAAATTTGATAGATAAATATTTTGAGGACAAAGACACGAGTAAATTTGACCCGCACGGTGTTTGCAAGGAGCTTATATTTGCTCTAAGAGAGGCACTTGATAAAGCTGGCTTTAAGCACGTTAAGATCGTCGTTAGCTCAGGTTTTAGTCCTAAGATTATAGAATATTTTGAAGCTTATAACACGCCGGTTGATACTTATGGCGTGGGAAGTTATCTTGTTAAAAATGACATTTGTGGCTTTACTGGCGATTTAGTCGAGCTAAACGGCAAAGATGAGGCTAAATTTGGCAGGAAAAATTTCGCTTCAGATAGGCTAAAAAGAGTAAAATTTTAAGAGAAAAGATGAAATTTATAAAAATTTTAATATTTCTAGCGCTTTTTCTAACCGTTTGCACTGCCGCAAACTACGCTAATGCCTTTGAAAAGATTGGCATCCTTGAAGACGGAGTTTATCGCTTTAGCAAAAATGGACTTGGCGTCAAAAAAGACCTGCTTGTAAAGGTGATCTCGGTTCAAAACGCGGACAGCACACGCAAAAAGATCATCTCCATGCTAAATATCCCTAAAAATTCTAAAATTACGGACTTTAAAACAAGCGATGCAGGCGTAATAGTGTGGCCATTTTACGAGATTGAGGGCAAATTTTTAACGACAATAATCGTTGAAAATATAAAAAAAGAAGATAGCGATCAAAAACTGCTTAAGATGCTTGAACTTAAACATCCGTTTTACTCGATAATCTTCGCACGAAGAAAGGGTGCCAAAGACGCCATAGACGTGAAATACATGCTAAATTTCAAAGAGGCAAAGCTGGTAAAATCGTTTAAAAACCGTCCTTAAAACTTTATTTTAAATAAATTTCATTAAAATGGCGTAATCAAAAAAGGATCATCTTTGCAAAATTTCAAGAATATAAACGTTGCTCACTCGCCTGATGCTGACGATATTTTCATGTATGCCGCGGTCAAATTTGGCTGGGTTAGCAGTAAAAATTTAGCCTTCACATCAAAGGCGCTTGATATAGAAACACTAAACGAGGAGGCGCTAAAAGGCACTTATGAGGCCACAGCAATCAGCTTTGCACTCTATCCAAAAATTTGCGATGAATTTGCACTTTTGCGCTGTGCGGTGAGCTTTGGCAATGGATATGGCCCAAAGCTTATCAAGCTAAAAGATAAACAGCTAAAGCGAAATTTTAAGGTCGCACTCTCTGGCAAAAACACGACAAATGCCCTGCTCTTTCGCATAGCCTACCCAGAGGCAAGGATCGTTTATAAAAATTTCTTAGAGATCGAAAATGCTGTGCTTAGCGGCGAGGTCGATGCTGGTGTGCTCATACATGAAAGTATCTTAAATTTCTCAGACCAGCTCTGCGTAGAGCGTGAGATTTGGGACATTTGGAGCGAGCTAAACGGCGAAAATTTACCGCTTCCACTTGGTGGCATGGCGCTTAGACGAAGCCTACCCATAACCGATGCGATCGAGTGTGAGAGAGTGCTTAGCGAGGCCGTTAGGATTGCCACTTCGCACAAGCCATTTTTATCTCACATGCTAATGGAGCGAAATCTTATCAGAGTTGGCAAAGAAGAGCTAAAAACGTATCTAAATTTATACGCAAATGACGAGTCTATAAGCATGAACGAAACTCAGTTAAAAGCGCTAAATAAACTCTATCAAATAGGCTATGACAAAGGTTTTTTTGAAAAGCCAATCGACGTAAACGACTACCTAATCCCAACTGAATATAACGAAGTAAGGTTTAGCTGATGCAAAGTACGCTTGTCTCACTTGGAGTTGAAACCTTTAAGATCGCCCTTTACATCAGCCTTCCGATGCTACTAAGCGGACTAATCGCTGGTCTTATCATCTCCATTTTCCAAGCGACTACGCAGATAAACGAAACTACACTAAGTTTCGTGCCAAAAATTTTGCTAGTCGTCGTTGTCATCATATTTTTAATGCCCTGGATGATCTCGATGATGGTTGAATTTACCACTCGTATGTTTGACTTTATACCGGAATTTATCCAGTGACGAGGCTTGTTGATTTTTCTAAATTTACCTCGGTTAGGATAGGCGGCGTGCATGAAATTTTTGAGGTTAATTGCCTTGATGATCTAAATTCGCCTGAATTTTTAGGTGCTGTGATGATAGGTGGGGGTAACAACCTACTTATCTCGCCAAATCCCCCAAAAATAGCGATGCTCGGCAAGAGCTTTGACTATATAAATTTAGAACGCATCGGCGAGAAAATTTACCTTGAGATAGGTGCTGCGACAAAATCAGCTAAAATTTATAACTTCTCAAAACAAAACAACATAGCTCACCTTGAGCTTTTAAAAAATATCCCTGGCACGCTTGGCGGACTTATCAAGATGAACGCTGGCTTGCTTAAATTTAGCATAAGTGACAACCTCACGCATGTGCGTCTGGCTCGTGGCTGGGTGAGCAAAGATGAGATAAGCTTTAGCTACCGCCACAGCGGCATAGATGAGGCTATTTTGGGAGCTAAATTTGAGCTTCGTAGCGGCTTTGACGCGGGCATATCTGATGCCATAAGCGCAAAAAGGGCAAATCAACCAAAAGGAGCTAGCTTTGGCAGCTGCTTTGTAAATCCAGAAGGGCACTTTGCAGGGGCATTGCTCGAGGCTGTTGGACTAAAGGGATACGCTATCGGCGGAGCGAAATTTAGCGAGGAGCACGCAAATTTTTTGATAAATTTTAACCACGCAAGCTTTGAGGACGCCACTAGCCTTATAAATTTGGCAAAGGCTAGAGTTTTAGAGAAATTTGGCGTAGAGCTTAAGACTGAAGTTTGCATTTTATAAGGACGATGATGAGTGAGTTTTTGAGCGAAGTTTTTACCCTTTCACTTTTGTTTATAGCTATCGGATTTTACGCCGTTTATAGGGCTAAAAAGGCACAAAGCGAGCATGAGAAAAATGTGGCTGATTATGATAAAAACTTGCTAAATTTTGCCAGAATTTTAGGTGTAAAAGATCACATCGATCTAGTTAAATTTGATGAAATTTTGGCTGAGGCCTTAAAAGAAAAACTAATTTTTAAATTTAATAAATCTACCTCGCAAGAGAAATTTATCTCTTTTATAAAAGATGAAAATTTCAAAACCAAACCCCAAATTTCACAAAATTATATCGATGAAGCTTTTTTAAACCTTTGCGCCAGCTCGCTTGTAGAGCCATTTAAGCTAGCGATACTAAAAAACGAAGATCAAATTTATGGATTTTTGTTTGAAAAAGAGCATCTTTTTGCTCTTATTGATAGCGCTGCGCCGCTTGGCGAAAATATTATAATTTGCGAGTAAATCAAGTAAAATTCATCTCTTTTTAGATAAAATCAAGCCAAATTTCAACTATAAGGTAAAAAATGGCAAAAGAAAAAGATAGTGATAAAAAGATAGCTATCCCAGAGAGCGAAGCGGACAAGAAAAAGGCGCTTGAGCTTGCGCTAAAGCAGATAGATAAAGCTTTTGGCAAAGGCACGCTTTTAAGACTTGGCGACAAAGAGGTTGAGGCTATCGAGTCGATACCGACTGGCTCGCTAGGGCTTGATCTGGCTCTTGGCATAGGCGGCGTTCCAAAAGGCAGAATCATCGAGATCTATGGACCAGAGAGCTCTGGTAAGACTACGCTCACGCTTCACATCATAGCTGAAGCGCAAAAAGCTGGCGGAATTTGTGCATTTGTCGATGCAGAGCACGCACTAGACGTAAAATACGCTTCAAATTTAGGCGTAAATACAGACAACCTTTACGTCTCTCAGCCAGACTTTGGCGAGCAGGCACTTGAGATCGTTGAGACGCTTGCAAGAAGTGGTGCGATCGATCTTATTGTAGTTGATAGCGTCGCTGCTCTTACTCCAAAGAGCGAGATAGACGGCGACATGGGCGATCAGCACGTTGGTTTGCAGGCAAGACTAATGAGTCAGGCGCTTAGAAAGCTAACTGGAATTTTAAGCAAGATGAAGACAACTGTTATCTTCATCAACCAAATTCGTATGAAGATCGGTATGATGGGATATGGTACGCCAGAGACCACAACTGGCGGTAATGCACTTAAATTTTACTCATCTGTAAGGATAGATGTTAGAAAGATAGCCACGCTTAAACAAAACGACGAGCCTATCGGCAACCGCACAAAAGCAAAAGTGGTTAAAAATAAGGTCGCGCCTCCATTTAAAGTGGCTGAATTTGACATCATGTTTGGCGAGGGTGTGAGCAAAGAGGGCGAGATCATAGACTATGGCGTAAAGCTCGACATCATCGACAAATCAGGTGCGTGGTTTAGCTACAAGGCCGAAAAACTAGGTCAAGGTAGAGAAAACGCCAAAGCCTACCTAAAAGAGCATCCAGAAATTTCTGATGAGATAGTAGCGGCGATAAAAGGCTCAATGGGGATCGATCACCTAATAAGCAGCGGCGCAAAAGACGAAGACGACGACACAAACGAAGTAGGAGATGAATAATGGTATTTATTGAAGATGTAGAAGCTCACGAGGTTTTAGACAGCAGAGGCAACCCAACAGTTCGTGCGACAGTTAGACTAAGCGACGGAACCGAGGCAAGTGCGATCGTACCAAGCGGCGCAAGCACAGGCAAGCGTGAGGCGCTCGAGCTTCGCGATAAAGACGAGAGATACGCTGGCAAAGGCGTTTTAAAAGCTGTTTCAAACGTAAATGAAAAGATCGCTGAGGCGATAATCGGCCTTGACGCTTACAACCAAAGAGCAGTTGATGATGAGATGCTTGAGCTTGATGGCACGCACAACTACTCAAATTTAGGCGCAAACGCAGTCCTTGGCGTATCTATGGCAGTAGCTCGCGCAGCTGCAAAGAGCCTAAATATCCCACTTTATCGCTACCTTGGCGGTGCAAACGCTAGTATCTTGCCAGTGCCGATGTTTAACATCATAAACGGCGGCGCACACGCAAATAATAGCGTTGATTTTCAAGAATTTATGATCATGCCATTTGGCTTTAGCACATTTAGCGAGGCGCTTAGAGCTGCGACTGAAATTTACCACAAACTAAAATCTATCCTAAACACAGCTGGACACAGTACAGCTGTCGGCGACGAGGGCGGTTTTGCTCCAAATTTAAAAGATAACGAAGAGCCACTAAAGTTGATCTCACAAGCTGTAAAAGAGGCTGGATATGAGCTAGGCAGCCAAATAAAACTTGCCCTTGACGTCGCTTCAAGCGAGCTTTATAAAGACGGCAAATACGAACTTGAGGGCAAGAAATTTAGCAGCGACGAGCTCATTAGCTACTATGAAAAACTTTGCGAAAAATATCCGATATTTTCTATCGAAGATGGCCTTAGCGAGGACGACTGGAGCGGCTGGGCTGAGCTTACAAAAAGGCTTGGCAGCAAAGTGCAGCTAGTTGGCGACGATCTTTTTGTCACAAATGAGAAAATTTTACGCGAAGGTATCGAGAAAAACATCGCAAATGCAATCTTAATCAAGCCAAATCAAATAGGCTCAGTCACACAAACTATGCAAACTGTCCGCCTTGCTCAAAGAAACGGATATCGCTGCATAATGAGTCATAGAAGCGGCGAGAGCGAAGATGCGTTCATCGCTGACTTTGCGGTCGCACTAAACACTGGCGAGATAAAGACAGGTGCTACTTCAAGAAGCGAGCGCAACGCAAAATACAACCGTTTGCTCGAGATCGAACTTGAGGCTGGAGAGTTTTTGGGGGATAATATTTGAGCGAAATTTTAGATGAATATGGCAACACTGATGGCATATTTCATAAAATTTTAAAATACATTAGACCAACATTACGCTACATTATAGCCACCATTTGTGTGGCTATGTTTGCTTTTTATGTAGGCAATATGATGTTTGGCAAACGCTCACTTGATGTTATGCTAAGCCTTCAAAGTAAAAAAGAGAGGCTTAGCGAAGACGTGGAAATTTTAAAAAAAATGAACGCGCGTCTGCAAAAAGATTATTTTGAATTACAAGGCCTTGAGCCAGACTTTAATAAAAAGTAGGAATGATGAAAAAATTTTGGTTAGTTTTATCTATATTTGCAGCAAGCGTCTTTGCTAGAGAGAACCCATTTATGCCTATTAGCGAGCTAAATACAAGCGTTATGACAACAAATATCATAGAAAAATTTGATAGCTTTGATTCTCTTTCGTTTAAATTTCCAAGTGATGCGGCACTTTTACTAGATGTCACCATAAAATATAGAGCAAATGACGGCACCATAAAGGAAAAAAGGCTAGCTGATATAAATAAAACTATCGATTACAGCGATGAATTTGCTTTAAATAAGGTGAAAAATCCAGAACCAGTTGTGGCAAAAAAGCTAGATGTTTCGGTCACAATGGCAAATATGCCTAGCCAAAAAGTAAGCACTCCTGTGATAATAGAAAAAAATGAAACTAAAATTTCAAATAAAGATAGAAATAAAACTTCAGATATGCCAACTCCAAATGTTGTAGTGATCGATCTTAGCACAGACAAAACAAAAGAAACTACCACAAAGCCTGAACAAAAGGTGGTCGAAATAAAGATTGAGCCTAGTACAAAACCAGTTGATAGTGTCAAAAATAAAAAGGATGTTAAATTTTTAGGTTTTATAAGCTTTCTAGCCAACGACAAAGAGCTAAAAATCGCTACAAAAGCTAAAAATTTAAAGCATTTTGCTTATGAGAAAAATAAGATCGTTCTTGACTTAGCAAAGCCGCCAAGAAGCTTTAAAACTAAGAGCTTAAAACTTGAAAATGAATATTTTAAAAATGTGATCATAGGCTGGCATGATAGATATTTCAGAGTGGTTTTAGAACTTGATAAGATGCATAAATATAAGCTTGAAGCCGCTGAAAATGGATATTTGCTTAAGCTTTTATAGTTAAATTTTAAAAAGAGTAGATTTTATAAAATTTCAAATATAATACTTTTCAAAATAAAAATTTAAGGTTATTGGTTTGAAATACCCGCTTGATTGTAAAGATAATTTTGAAAACTCATTTATATTTTGGCTCACTCGCTACGTCAAATTTAAACTTAGCTCACTTTCGAATAAAGAGCTTCGAGATCCAAAGGTACTTGCAAGTGTGAATTACGCTCTAGGCCGTGAGGTAAAGAACATTGATCAGCTTGATGGTTTGGTAAAAAGTGCGAGAAATGCAGGGCTTACTGGTATAAATACCTACTTTAATCCACTTAAAAAAATATATGAAACGATGAAATTTTACGAGCTTAGCAGCCTAAAGCAGATCGATGAAGAGCTACTAAGCGAAATACTAGCTAGCACGACTGGCGGACTAAGCGATGCTAGTAAGAAAAATTACCGCATCTCGGTGATAAATTTCTTTGCATTTTTAGACAAACAAAACGAAGAGGACGGCAAGGCCCATGTTTTTGATATAAATTTAAAAAACTGGGGCGGAGTTAGTGGCAACAAAGGGCAAAAGCTGCCTGAGTTTATGGGCGAAGATGAGGTCAAAAAATTTCTTGATGCGATCGAGGAGAGTGATTTTAAGCAAAACTCAAATCGCAATAAGCTCATAATAAAAACGATAATTTTTACTGGCATTCGTGTGAGCGAGGCTCTAAATTTAAAGAGAAAAGACATCACTGAAGATGGCGATCTTTTTATCATTAGGATCCGAGGCAAAGGCAACAAATACCGCATCGTTATGATAAAACGACACTTAATAGAAGCTCATCTAAACGCGATCGCAATAAACTACATAAACAAAGAAGGCTATCTTTTCATCAATAAAAAAGGCACCAGGCTGACGCAGGCTTATGTTAGCCGCATAGTTGAGCAAATTTTATTTAAAGCCGGTATCAGAAAAGAGAAAAATGGTGCCCACATGCTGCGCCACACCTTTGCAACGATGCTTTACAAAAAGCAAAAGGACCTTGTTTTGGTGCAAGAAGCTCTAGGTCATGCAAGCTTAAATACCTCGCGAATTTACACACACTTTGATAGTGACAAGCTAAAACTCGCTGCAAAAGTAGCTGAGGATCTAGCAAACTAGAGCGCTTAAAGCCAAAGCAAACTAGCAATACTAAATTTAACTCATACAAAATTTAAAACATTATTTAACTATGAAACCCTATAAATATATGAGGAAATTTTGGCTTGCAAGCAGCCCAAAAGTTTGCTCTGTATCTAAATTTACAATCCGCAAGGCAAAAACTCTTACAAAAAGTGAAATTTGGCAAGCAAATTTTACTCTACTCGCCAAATTTATATCAAACTAGCCGATCTTTCTTATATTTGCAGGAAGTGCTTGTCTAGCGCAAGTACCAACCAACCAGTCATTTAAACTAAATTCGCCATTTCTTTTTGGATCAAGAAGTCCAAGCTTATTATGATTGACCCCTTTTTCTAAATTTGCGATCCCAAAAGCTGGCTTTCCATCGACGATGTGCGTTCTTATACCAAACTCATCATGACCAAATCCATGCTCGATACTAATAACTCCGCTAGCAACGCCATCCGTCACAAACGCCTCGCCAACTTGTGCTCCATAAGGAGTAGTCACTTTGACCTTATCGCCTGAGCGAATGCCCTGCTCACTTGCGATATCTGGTGCTATCCTTATGAAGTTGCTAGGATGAACAGCTCTTAGCCTTGGGCTAACAAAGGTGTAGAAGTGTTGGATATTTGACTTTCTTGAGCTTACTGTGTATTTCCACTCAGAGCGTGGGAAAAATTTCTCAAGCGGCGTGCCGTCACTTGCTACTGGCAGCATCAGAGTTGGCACTCCTGGCATATATTCGCCTGTTATTGAGTGTCTATGCCCACCGAGTGGCTCATAGTAGATCGAAGCTGGCGTAGGCGCTGGCACTTTTATGGTTGTTTTATCGCCCTTGTATGCGCTCTCGTAGCTATCATATCTGCCGCCTTTTGCTAGCACGTGCGCCACTTTTGGCTTCTCTTCGTCTTTTAGATAAGGATCGAGTTTGTCCATGATCTTTGAAATTTTACTAAGCTTTTTATCTTCGTTGCTTATATCTTTTACACCCTCGCCGTCAAAGGCTAAATTTGCCAAAGCAGCCGCGTAATACTGCTCTTTTACGTCAAGGTCCATGAAATTTCCGTCTTTGTCTTTGAAGGCATTTTTGCCAAAGCCTTTTAGTCCAAGCCTCTTTGCCACGGCTATATAAAATGCCTCAACGTCGATCACGCCGCCGTTTTTATCCTTTGCCTGCTTTGAGCTAACGGCTGGATAGCGCACGACTGAAGTTTTAGCAATCGTTCCCCAAAGAGAGTTTGGAAGTGCCCAGTTTTCTAAATTTACCCCATCTGGCACGATGTAGTCAGCATAGGCGTTTGTCTCGTTCATAAAGGCGTCGATGCCCACAAAAAGTGGTAAATTTTTACTATCTTTTAGCACATCTAAGACCGCTCTTTCAAGTCCTGCTTGTCCGTAAAGTACGTTTGTCATGTAGTTTATGAAAACTTTTACTTTGTATGGATAGCCGGCCTTGTGACTCGTAAGCGTTTCGTTTACAAGTGGCATAGAGATAGGATACCATGGCTGAGTTGATGGATAGCCGCTGCCGCCAGCTACTACTTTACGCTTATACTCCGAGCTTGTTTCGTAGTATTTGCCTGATCTTGATAAATTTAGACCATTTGGTTTATAAGCGCCCTCAAAGCCCTCAAGGTCATATCTGCCCTTTAAAAACTCGTGTGTGCCGGCACTTGCATTGACGTTGCCGCCTTTGTAGCCATAAGTGCCCATGAGTGTGTTTAGACAAAGTATCGCAAAAGTAGTCATACCAGCTTGCGTATGCATCATACCGCCATGCACGTTTGTGCTCACCTGTCTGCCGTTTTTAGTGAAATTTTCACAAAGCCAGATGATATCTTCAACACTTACACCGCAAATTTTTGAGTACTCCTCTAAGCTATGCTTATAAGCTGACTCTTTTAAAAGCTGCATTGAGCTTTTTACCTCGACTTTTTTGCCGTCTATTAAAATTTTGCCTTTGTAGTAGAGCTTGGCTGGTTCATTTACCTTGTAGCTTTGTATCTTGCCATCTTGCGAGCAGACCTGCCACTCGTTATTTATAAGTGCAAATTTGCCGTAGTCTTTGTGACCTTTTTCAGTGACGACTAGGTGTGTGGCATTGCACCAGTGTATCTCGCCTGCTAGCTTTGCTTGGTCTAAATTTGGCTGGATAAGGTAGTTTGTGGCGTATTTTTCATTTTCTATGATCCAGCGTATCATCGCCATGGCTAGAGCTGAGTCGGTGCCTGGCTTTATCGCTATCCAGCGGCCTTTGTCTGATGATGCGTATTTTACAGCGTTTGTAACACTTGGGTCGACTACCGCGTAGCTAAAATCATCTCTCATACCCCTTGTATAAGAGAGCATTTTTGCTTGTTTTTGGAAAGGGTTGCCACCATTTGACGGCGAAGTGCCCCAGTAGATAACAAATTTAGAGTTTTCATAGTCTGGTTTTGTGTGTGCAAAGCCCTTTGCGTTGTGTGCGATCTTACCACCGACCCTAAAGCCGCCACCGCAAATTCCGCCGTGTGAGTAGTGATTTATGGTGCCAAATGACTTTTTGACAAAGCGATCAACGATATCAGAGCGTCCGTCATATAGGTAAAAGCTTAAAAATTGATTACGTTTGGTGCCGTATTCTGGGTTTTCGCTGTCGATTAGCTCGTCGCTATATATTGCTCTTAGCCCATCAACATGCCCCTCACCAAAGAGATCTCCGCCCTCCACTACCTCTTCTACTAGCTGCTCAAAGCTTATGCTCTTCCACTTGCCCTCACCTCTTTTGCCAACTCTCTTTAGCGGTGTTAGTATCCTTGCTGGCGAGTCTATCATCTCAGGCAATATCGCTCCTCTAGCGCAAACTGTGGCTCGCTTTTCGTCTTCACCACTTAGTGTTGTGGCAAGAAGTGCGTCATTTATCGATGTGTCAAAATTTGCCCAGTGTACGTTTGAAAGTGGGTGGTATGGGTTGCCACTACATCTTACAACTTTGTCGTTTTTATCATCTACGTGAAGCCTTATACCACACTTCGTCGTACAGCCATGGCACATCGAAAAGATAACACTATGTCCATCACTAAGTGAAATTTTGCCGTCCTTTACTCGAAATTCAGGCTCTAGCGAGTTTGACTGCGGTTTATAGTCGTCCTTATCTTCATCTGCCAGTATAGCACTCGTGGTTAGTGTTGAGAGCACGGCTGATCTTTTTAAAAATTCTCTTCTTTGCATTATTTATTTCCTTTTACTGTGCTATCTCTTCGCTCCAGCTGATAACCTTTTTATATCCATTATCAAGCTCGAGTTTCTTATCGTTTTTAGCCAAAATTTCGCTAACGCCGTGGTAGAACACCTGTGGATTTGTATTTTTAGGGCTATCTATAACCATAGTCTCATGTGTGGCTAGAAATTTTCTAATATTTGAGTTAGGATCATTAAGATCGCCTATTATACGACTACCGCCCACACAGCTCTCTACACATGCTGGCTGAAGCCCTGCTCTTAGTCTGTGGTCACAAAAGGTGCATTTATCGGCCTTGTAGGTATGTAGGCTAAGATATCTTGCGTGATATGGACAGGCCTCTACGCAAAGCGCGCAGCCTATGCACTCTTTTGTATCAATCTTTACTATACCATTACTTCTTTGATGGCTAGCACCAGTTGGACAAACACTAATACAGGCTGGATTGTTGCAGTGGTTGCAAAGCCTTGGAAGTGACGCAATGACTGCCATTTTACCGCTTTTATCTCTTGCCTCGTACTCGGAAACAATGGTTCTAAAAGCGCCTGGCTGAACGTCGTTTTCCAACATACAGCTCATAGTACATGACTGACAGCCAACACATCTTGTTAGATCTATCGCCATGCCGTAGCGAACGCCACTACCACTAAAGTCCTTTGGTGATGCCTTTAGCGCGGTCGTAGCAAAAAATAATCCTGCAGCTGCAATGAAGCTGCGACGAGAATTTAAGGTCTGTTGCATAAAAAATTCTCCTTTCTTTTTAGAATTTTTCCTTATTTTAACATAGTAAATATTTTTTCTAAAGTTTATTTTATATTTTTGCAAAATGTATTAAATTTTGAGAATTTTTGTAGCACTTAAAAGATAGAATTTGGATAGTAAAATTTAGAAAGAAGTGGGAAAAAGATAGAAAATAATTTTCTATCTTCTTGAATTTATGCTTTGTAGTTTAGCATATAAAGGCGAATGACTTGCTCCGCTGTCATCTTTAAATTTCTAATCGCGACATCTTTTCTCATCGCTTCTTCAAGACTCACTGGCTCATTTAATATACAAAAATAGGCATCAATCCCATTTTTGTGGCAATCTTTGGCACATTTTTGCACGCTTCCAGCAAATGCGATCACTGGCTTATGATACTTTTTTGCTAGTTTTGCAACCCCAGTTGGTGTCTTGCCCATTGAGCTTTGAAAGTCCATACGGCCTTCGCCAGTGATGACTAGATCAGCCTTTTTGATCTCATCCTCAAGCGCGATAGTCTGCGTAATGATCTCAATACCTGGGCGAAGTTTCGCTCCCAAAAATGCCACGAATGCAAAACCAAGTCCGCCAGCTGCGCCAGCACCTTTTTGTGTGTGAAATTTACTATTAGTCTTTTCCTTTACAAGAGCTGCAAAGTGCTTTAGCCCATCATCAAGCTCTTTTACCATACGGCCATTTGCACCCTTTTGAGGGGCATAAACATGGGCTGCTCCATTCATGCCATAAAGAGGATTGTCTACATCGCAGGCGACTAAAAACTCGCAATCCTTTAGCTCTTTTAAAGCATCTTCATCTGTAAACTCATAAATTTTGGCTAGATTCTCGCCTTTTCCTTCAAGCAAAGTACCATCTTTATCATAAAATTTAAAGCCAAGTGCACTAAGCATGCCTGTACCAGCGTCATTTGTCGCACTTCCGCCGATGCCAATGATAAATTTTCTGGCACCTTTAGCAATGGCATCTTTTATCATCTGACCAAAGCCAAATGTGCTAGTTTTTAGTGGATTTCTCTCGTCCGGATTTATGAGTGTAAGGCCAGAAGCACTTGACATTTCAAGTATTGCAAGGTTATCTTTTAGTGCATATCTAGCTAAAATTTCAATTCCAAGTGGATTTTTTACTATCGTATCTATAAATTTTGCACCAAGTGCATCAGTCATCGCCTCTACACTACCCTCGCCACCATCTGCGATAGGCTTGACAACGACCTCGCAGCCAATCTCTTCTAGTCCTTCTTTTACAGCAAGGCCCGCCTCAAGCGAGCTAAGCGAGCCTTTTAATGAATCAATCGCAACTAAAATTCTCATAAAAGCACCAAAGATAATATGTAAACGCTAATTATACCAACGATACCCATTATAAACGTCATAGCTGTTTGCGTGCGATATCCTTGTTCTGCGCTCATCTTGCTAAAATTTGTCACAACCCAGAAGTAGCTGTCATTTGCGTGAGATACGCACATCGCACCAGATGCTATTGCCATGACGCAAAGTGCAGCTGAAATTTCACTCGTAAAGCCAAGTGTATGCATGAGAGAGTTGTCGGCACTAAATGCACCCATGATAGATGCTGTCGTGATGATAGCCACGGTCGAGCTTCCTTGAGCGGTTTTTAGTACGGCTGAGATAATGAATGGGAAGAAAATTCCTATTGCTTTTATGGCGGTTGCATTTTCTTTTATGAAATTTACAAAGCCGGCCTCAGTGATGACATTGCCCAAAACACCGCCAGCTGCTGTGATAAAGAGTATCGGTCCAGCGATCTTTAAAGATTCGTTCGTGATGTGGTCAAATTCTCTTATCTTTCTGGCTTCTACTAATAAAAATACGCAAAAGATCACGCCGATTGCAAGAGCAATGATAGGGTTTCCTAAAAATAAAAGTATCTTTGGCAAGAGAGCCGTTTTATCAAACATGCCTTGTTTTGCTAAAACATCGACAATAGAACCAATCGCCATAAAAATGATAGGCATGATGATAGGAGCAAGGCTCAAAAATCCACTAGGTAGCGTGCCAAATTTCTTTAAAAGCTCTTCGTAGCTAGCTGTGATAGCAGTGTCAGCATCTTTGTCGCTGATAGTCACGCTTTTGCCAACACTCTTTGAAAAGAAATAAACAGCTATCAAAACAGGCACTGAAACGACTGTTCCCATGATGATGACAAGGAGCAGATTTCCGCCAAGACCAAGTGTTCCTGCAGCTGCTATTGGACCAGGAGTTGGCGGGATAAAGACGTGAGATGCGTATAAGCCGCCACTTAGAGCGACTGACATCGCGACTGGGCTTGCTGAAATTTTCTTATAAAGTGCCTCGCGAATAGAGTTTAAAACGACAAATCCACTATCACAAAATACCGGAATGCCAACAACCCAGCCCATGATGAGCATAGCAAGCTCTGGACGCTTTTGTCCAACTAGCTTTACAACCATATCAGCTAGCTTTAAAGCAGCTCCCGTTTTTTCAAGCACGGTGCCGATGATCGTTCCAAAGATAATAACGATACCGATACTCTTAAATGTGCCACTAAAGCCGACACCTATCATCGCTGGGATCTTGGATAGATCGATGCCCGCGACGATCGCAAGAACCAAAGAAATGCTCATAAGTGCCAAGAATGGATGCACTTTTAGCTTAGAGATCATAACGATCATAAGTATGATGGCTACAACAAAACAGACAATTAGTGAGATTCCGCTCATAAAAACTCCTTTGCTCTGAGATTTTGCTTAAGATTTTAGCAAAATTTGCTTGTATTTTTTCTAATATTTTTAAGTTTTTTGATTAATTAAATTTTTTTGACATATTTGAGTAAATTTATGACTATTTGCCTAAATTTAGCCATTTTATAAGTTTAAAATTTTTAGCTTATTTTAAAATAACAAAACCAAGACCAAATTTATCAGTATGCCTATTATAATCAATCAAACTCTCGCCATATCCCGTAAAATACTGCAAATAGCCATAAACTCCGGTTGAGAAGATAGGAAACATATATGAAATTTCAGCAGCACCTTTATTTGTTTTATCAAAATGTAAGTTATTTCTTAGCATTAGGCTAAAAATGTGATCATTAAGGTTGTAGCTAAGCCTTACATCGCCATGCCCGATGTATTTTAATATATCTTTATTATCGCCCTTATTGCCCACTACCATCCAAGCTCTTGGCGAAATGCTAAGCTTGCCAAAAACAAAATCACTTTGCAAATAAGCTCTATTCCAGCTTCTTGAATTGCTACCATCTCGTCCATTTGACTCATGCAAAAGTCCAAATTTTAGGTTTTTTACACCTATTTGCTCCAAATATTTTGGCGAAGCAAAATTTAGAAAAATTTCTGGCTGATAGTTTGTCTCACGAAACGGCGCTGAAGTTCTTGTTATCTGCCACCAAGATGTCTGCGTGTAGGCTGCCACAAGGCTCTCTCTAAGTCCAAACAGGTCATAAAACAACGGCTTTGCAAGGCTTATTTGAAACTTAGTTTCAACACTTTTTCGCTCATCGTTTGGCACATTTTTAGCATAAGTTACTGGCAAAAGGTAGTTAAATTTATAAAGCTCGATACCAAGCGCATTTTGTAAATTTTTACCACTTTTATCTTCTCTTAAAAGATCGGCTTGCTTTAACTTTGCCTCTCTTGGTACTAGCTCACTTGCTTGCACATTTTGTATCGCTTCTTGCTCGTTTAAAGAGCCTTTGGCTAGCTCTTTATAAATTTGCATCGCAGCCTTTATGTCGCCACTTTGCTCCAGCTCTTGTGCTCTTTTAAAATCATCCAGCCCACTTGCCATCAAAAAACTAAGGCCAAGGCTTAAAAATAATAAAATTTTACTCATCATCTATCTTCTTTTCTTGGATTTTCTTTGCCATTTCGTATTCATCAGGGAAATTAACGTTAAAAAACTGCTCACTATCTTTAAAATTTACGACTTTGCATTTACAGCTTTTTCTCAAAAGTCCGATTTTATGCTCATTTTTTAAATAAAACTCATGAGCCAAAGTGGCAAGCCTTGGGCTAAAAAAACCACAAAGCGAGTGAATGTGCTCATTATCACTGGCCACGACCATGTCAAATTCATCTTTAAATTTAGCAAGCTCCTCTAAGCTTTTAAGATCAAAAAATGGCATATCAGCTGGTATCACAAAAATGCTATGATCAAAATTTTTAAGAATAGAGTAAAGTGCGAGCATTGGCGAATAGTTATCGTTATTTTCATCTTTTATAAGCTTTAGTGGCGGGCTAAATTTCTCAAATTTTGAGCTTACATAAACTTCGTCAAAAACTTTGCTAAATTTCGCAACCTCATAATGAGTAAGCGTCTTAAAACCACCAAATGGCAAAAGTGTCTTATCTTGCCCCATACGCGAGCTTTTGCCACCTGCTAAAATCACGCAAGTTTGCATCTTTTCCCTTAAGAAAGTTATGAGGCTAAATTTAGCTAAAAGCGGCTTTGATCTACCAAAAATATGTGATAAAAACTTATTTTTGTTTATACTACTTGTGAAATTTTAAGCCTGCTTTGCCTTTTTCATTGTTAAAAATTCCTCGTAGCGACGATCAATGATGGCTTTGATCAAGGCATAGTTTTCTTGTGAGTTTTCTATATAAAAATAGGCGTTATCAAAGTATTTTTCACCAAATTTTTTCGAAACAAAATCCGTATAATCCTGCAAATACCAACCATACATTTTGGCAAATTTTGTCCGATCAGTCGTATAGTAAGCTTTTGCAAAGGCTTTACCAGCAGTATTTAGCTCCGCGCTTCCAAGTACGCCGTCCATAGCGTCAAAAAGATACTGACGATAGTTAAAATTTTCGTCCATCTGTACTATATCGTCCGCAAAATCTGCCGCAAATTCCTTTGAATAAAATTTGTGTTCCATGCACCAGCGAAAGAAAAATGCAATGTGTGTCGCACCGTTTTCATGCGGTATATCAGTCGGCGCATCTTTTGCACCCCAATGCCATTTTGCTTTGTCATATACTATATCTGGCATTTTTATCCTTTTAAAATGCTCAATTTTACTAAAACCATCTTAATCGCAGTAAAAATCATGGCTATTTTATCCATTTGCTTGCCATGATTAAAAAAGATATAATGGCGCTTTTATTTAAGGAGAAGCAATGAGCGAAAAAAATCTACAAATTTTAGGCTGGATCGGCACATGCCTATCAGTTGTTATGTACTTTTCATACATCCCACAAATAATGGGCAACCTTGACGGCAACAAAACGCCTTTTATACAGCCACTAGCAGCCGCACTAAACTGCACAATCTGGACAAGCTACGGCCTATTAAAAGCTAAAAAAGACTATCCACTTTCTGCTGCAAACTTTCCAGGCATAATCTTTGGTCTTTTGGCAACTATAACAGCGTTTTAATGCACCATTTAGTTGTTGTGGCGATTTTACAATAAAACATTATTTGCTTCGCCGCAACAACTAATTTATAGTGTTTGCGCTATTTTGGCTAACTTTTCTTTAATTATATTGCCTTTTGAGCTTAGCGAAAAGATCATTTGCACTAGCTCCTCAGTTGTTGCCTCTATTCTTTTGTCATCACTATCTAAAGTTCTGAATTTGTTTAGGATAAGCGGACCGAATTCTTGATATGTAGACATAAAATCCTTATAGTCCTCTTGCAGTTCTGGTGCGTAAAAACTAATAAGCGAGTGTAATTTACCAATTTCAAATTTTGGATTTTCTATATTTAACTTTGGATTTATTAACGAAGCTACTTTGTAATGTATTCCCCCTAAAATATCCCCAACTATAATAAACGCTTCCTCTAGCTTTTGTCGCCTGAGTTTATTTTTCTCTTTTTTGTGTTTAGATTAGCGTACACCCATTGCGCACACATTGTTAGGACTGTACCAAGTATAATTTTCAATAAGTCAGATATCAAACTATCCATATTATTTTTTATAAGTCCCTTGGATCGGCGATTTTACCTGCTATGGCTGAGGCTGCTACAACTGCTGAGTTGGCTAGATAAATTTCACTCGTTCTATCGCCCATACGTCCTACGAAATTTCTATTTGTCGTCGAGATGCAGCGCTCATTTGCACCTAAAATTCCCATATATCCGCCAAGACAAGCGCCACAAGTTGGATTGCTCACAACCGCTCCTGCTTCGATGAAAATGTCAATTAAGCCCTCTTTTTCGGCAGCTCTTGCGATCTTTTGCGTCGCTGGAGTGATGATAAGCCTTGTTTTGCGGGCTACTTTTTTGCCTTTTAAAATTTGTGCTGCGATACGTAGGTCGCTTAGACGGCCATTTGTGCATGAACCGATAAATGCTTGATCGATAGCTAAATCGTCACGAACCGCCTGTCTTACGCTCTTGCCATTGCTTGGTAAAAATGGATATGCGATGACTGGATCAAGGTTTGTAACATCGATCTCTAAAATTTTGTCGTATTTTGCGCCCTCGTCTGAGTAGAAAAATTTTGGTTTATCACGTAAATTTTTATCTTTTAAAAACTCTTTTGTGATCTCATCAACCGCGATGATACCGCTCTTTGCACCAGCTTCGATCGCCATATTACACATTGAAAATCTATCATCCATGCTAAGGCCCTCTATCACCTCGCCACTAAACTCAAGCGCCTTGTAAAGTGCACCATCAACGCCTATTTGACGGATGATCTCAAGGATAAGGTCCTTACCGTAGACGTGCTTATCAAGCTTGCCTTTAAATATGACTTTAATGCTCTCAGGCACTTTAAACCAGTTTTTACCAGTGATCATCGCATAAGCTAGGTCAGTACTACCCATACCAGTGCTAAACGCTCCAAGAGCGCCGTGTGTACAGGTGTGGCTGTCTGCGCCGATGATGACGTCACCTGGGATGACTAGCCCCTTTTCAGGCAAAAGTGCATGCTCGATGCCCATATCTTTTTCATCAAAATAGTTTTTAAGGTCGTGTTTGTAGGCAAATTCGCGTGAAATTTTGGCTTGATTTGCGCTTAGGATATCTTTTGTCGGGATGTAGTGATCCATCACTATGGCAAAGCCGTCTGGGCTAGCTAGCTTTTTAGCGCCGCTTCGCTCAAACTGCTTGATCGAAATAGGCGTCGTGATGTCATTGCCTATGATCATATCGATCTTGCTTTCGATGATCTCTCCTGCGCCCACCTCTTTGCCAACGTGATCTGAAAATATTTTCTCGGTGATAGTTTGTTTCATAAATTTCCTTTAAATTTTTGAGGCGATTTTAACGAAAATTGCTAAATTTAAAGAAAATTTACTAAGCCAAAAGGCCTAGTAAATTTAGAATTTAACGCTAGCAGTCAGCATAAACTGGCGAGCATAGCCCGGTTGTATCGGTATGATATTAGCATCTGTACCAGTAGATGAGGACGTATAATAAAGCTTGTCGGTCAAGTTTTTGACGTTAAAGGCGAAATTTGTCTCATACCCCGCGATTTTGGTATCGTAGCTGATGAAAGCATCATAAACAACTGCACTATCCATCTTAAATGCCGTTCCTGCTGGTACGGCAGATAAATTTGTCCTCATATAGTATGTATACCACGAGCCAAAATATCTAGCTCCACCGCCGATCCTTAGACCTTTTACGCCTAGGTGGCTAAAGTCGTAGTTGGCAAAGAGGCTGGCTTGGTGCTTTGGCGTAGCTTCTAGCGGTTTGCCCACTAGCACGGCAAACGCGCCGCTATCCTTGCGCACCTCAGTTTTTGTGAATGCGTAGCTAGCGCCCACGCTTAGTCCCTGCGTCACGCGGCCGTTAAAGTCAAACTCAAATCCTCTAGAGCGCGCCTCGCCCACTGGCGTACTCACGCCACTTACGGTTCGCATGATGTTTTTCTTATTGATATTAAAAACCGCCGCACTAGCCGTTATGCTATCGTTTTGGAATTTAGATCCAAACTCTATACTTTTGCCCTCTTCAGGCTTTATATCGCCGATATCGCCTTTCATAGCCATTTGCGGATTGAAACTTTGTGCATAGTTGGTATAGACCGACCACTGAGGCGTTAGTAGATATAAAAGCCCAGTTTGCCACGTAAATTTGCCATCTTGCTGATCTGTGCTATTTGGTCCGCTAGTTGTGCCTCGAGCTACCTGATCGTAGTATTCATACCTAGTTCCTAAAGAGTAGATCAAGTTTTCAGTTAAATTTATGCTATCTTGTGCGTAAAATCCGATAGTTTTTAGCTTTTGATACTGAATGCCGGAGGCTCGGTCGGACGGATAGGCGACCGTGCCGTAGACTGGACTGTAGATATTTATCGGGAAATTTTTGTGCGTCGTGCCTGAGTTGAAGCTGTTTAGCGCGCCGGGTCTATAGCGGTAGTACTCCTTTGCGTCGATGCCAAAGAGTAAGTTATGCTCTATCTCGCCAGTTTTAACGTAGCCGTTTAAATTTAATGATCCAGCATGCGTGCGGTGGATAAATCCGTCATACGCCTCGTTTCGTCTAGCCGCAACGCCCGTGTTTAAATTTACATTCATTAGCCTTATGTGGCCGTACTCGTGCTTTGAGCGGGAAAACGCGTAAGCGCCGCGCAGTAGCCAGTCTTCGCCGATATTTTTTTCAAAATTTACGTCCACGGTGTCAAGCTTTGTTTTTAGCTTATTAAATGGCTCGTCAAGGCGTCTTTTCTTATCTATCGGCAGTAGCTTGCCAGTGCTTGGAATGAGATACATACCTCGGTCGATCGGATCGGTCGAGCGTGTGTGCACATAAGCCAAATTTATGCGGTAATCATCGGCTTTATACGAAAGTGAGGGTGCAAAGAGAACATTTTTATATTCGCCAAACTCTCTCCAGTAGTCCTTTTACATAGTATCAAATATAAATCTATACGCAAACCCGCTCTCCGCAATAGGTCCTGTGGTGTCAAAGCCTGTATTCCAGTAGTTGCGGTTGCCGATGCCCGCCCAAATTTCGTTTGAGAAGTCGTATTTTGGCTTTTTGGTGACCATATTTATGATGCCGCCAGGTTCTTGCGCGCCGTAGAGCAAGCTAGCCGGGCCTTTTAGTACCTCGACGCTTTCTACGGTTTTGTTAAAGCTATGCATGACGCTAGCAGGCACCCCGTTTCGCATGATCGAGCCGTCGCGTCCACCGCCAAATCCCCTTTTTATGATCGAGTCAAAGATGCCGCCCGTGGTGTTGCCGTAGCTAACGCCACTCACGTTTTGAAGGCTCTCAGCTAGGGTCTCTGGCTTTTTATCCTTTAGCTGCTGCTGGGTTACAACGTTTACCGTCTGCGGGATCTCAAGAATTGGCGTATTTGTCTTGCCCACCTCACTCGTTGTGGCTCTGTAACCATCGTCTGCGCTATCTTCTACACTGATCCCATCCAAGCTTACATCAGTAGCATTTAAAGCAGAAATAGCAAAACAAAGCACCGCACTAATGCGAAATTTATTCATTTATCATCCCTTAAAGAAAATTTAATATTATAAAAATAGTTATCATTATATAAAAATATATTTTAAATTTTTATGAAAAAAATTTACGAAAAATTTATATTTTAATAACATTACAAATAAAACATTTGTAAAAATTAAACATGGATCAGAAAATAGTTTTTTACTATTCTTTCATAGCCAGTGATAAAGCTTTTATTAAAACATTTTTGCAACATTTCTGATATAATCCCCACATGAAGTACGCACATTTAGTTCAAATAGCAAGTTATTTATCAAATTTTACAAAGATAAACCAAGCAAAACGCATTAATGATATGGCTATTTTAATCGAATTTAATGGTGAGAAGATCATCTTTGATCTAAACAAATCAAACTCTGCTATCTACAAAGATGACGAGTTAAAAGAAGCAAAAATTTATCAAGCACCATTTGATAATGTCCTAAAAAAGCGCTTTAACGCCTCGCATATAAAAAGCGTTGAGTGCTTAAAAGATAATAGAATTTTAAAATTTATCTGCACGCAAAGTGGCTCATATAAAAGTGAAAATTTTATCCTCTATCTTGAATTTACTGGCCGCTTTACAAATGCTGTAATAACTGATGGAAACAACGTAATAATCGAGGCACTAAGGCATATCGATAATAGCTACCGCAAAATAGAAACTGGCGAAGTTTTAAGGGAACTTCCAGTCATCGCTATCAAAGAAAAACCGTGCGAGCCCATAACTGACTTTGAGGCGTTTTTTAAGAGTGAAGCGGCCAGAGTAAATGAATCCAGGATAGCTAGCTTAAAAGAGGCAAAGCTCGTAAGCGTACAAAAAAAGATAGATAGCATGAGCGAAATTTTAAACTCGCTTGAAGATAAAGATGAGCTGATGAGAAAGAGTGAAGAAGCTGCAAATTTAGGATCACTTTTGCTTGCAAATCTAGGGAATTTTAAGGGCTATGAGAGGGAAATTTGTCTAAAAGATTTTGATGGCAACGAGATAAAATTAACTCTTAGCGATACTCCAAAAAACAGCGCAAATGAGTTTTACGCAAAATCAAAAAAGCTTCGCGCAAAAGCCCTTGGCGTGGAGATAGAAAAGAGAAATTTAAGCGAAAAGATCGAGTTTTTTGAAGGATTAAAATCTCTTTTAAAAGAAGCGAACAGTCTTTATGAGCTTGAAATTTTAAGCCCAAAAAACAAGGCAAAACAAAAAGAACGTCATGTAAAAGATGTGAGTGAAAATGCTGAAATTTTTTACGTTAGAGAGTTTAAGATTTTAGTTGGTAGAAACGAAAAAGGCAATATAAATTTGCTTGACCTTGCCAAAAAAGACGATATATGGTTACATCTAAAGGATACCCCAAGCGCTCATGTCATTATTAAAACAAACAAGAGCAAGGTACCCGAAGATGCGCTAAAAATGGCAGCTAAATTCTGCGTAGAATTTAGCGTAAAAGGAGCTGGCAGATACGAGGTGGACTACACCAAACGCGAAAATTTAAAACGTGAAAACGGTGCAAATGTCACTTATACGAACTATAAAACTATCATCATAAATAAAGGCTAAAAAATGGCTGTAACACCTTTAGGAAATAGTAACTTTATAAATCAAAACGCACCAGTAGTGTCGCAAGTGCATGCAAATCAACAAGCTAGATTTGATATGCAGTCTTTGATGGCAGCTGAGCTTGCCTCGCAACAAAGTGAAGAGATCAAAGAGGTGCGTCCGATGGAAGAGTCTTATAAAATAGACCCTGAAAAAGAACATGAACGCCAAAAAAATGAAGAAGAGGCAAGTGAGTTTGAGAGTGAAAAACAAAATTCAAGAGATAGTGACGAAGAAAATTTGGACGATACAGCAGATAATGAGGAAATAGTACCTAGCGAACATCACATGCTTGACATAACTATTTGATGCCTAAACACCCCAGCCCCATAAACACCACGTCTCAAGTCAGTGATACTCCCCAACACCTAACCCTCCTTCAAATTTTTAACGCAGTAAATAATAAAGAAAAACTTTTTAAGATCCACTCTGACTCACCTAAAGCTTGCCCACTTGGTGGCAAGATCGAGGGACTTTTAACCAACCACTTCCTAAAA